>NZ_CATKPV010000096.1:0-7085 GCF_949768135.1 Bacillus sp. IT-79MI2
ATGAGCAATGGATAAGCCCCGTTCCTCCATCATTTCGACTAAATCACGAAAACTGAGGTTGTACCGTAGGTACCATTTTACCGTTAATAAGATAACATCAGGCTGATAATGTTTCCACTTGAATACATGTTCCTTTGCCATACCGATCACACCTTTTCTAGAGTAATAGGATCAGTATGTCCAAGTATTAGAGATTACTTACACGTATATTAAAGTTTTTGCACCAGAACCATAATTCCTGTAATTCGTTATACACCCAAAAGGCGGAGCCTATTTGAAGACTTCGCCTTTGTTTGTATAGGGCATGAATGGTTTCAATGCCTTTTATTGTACGAGAAGCATGCCGGAGAGTTTGAAATCCCGATGACCTAGCAAAACGACAATAGTAGCCGACGGCTACTAAAATAATAGCTTGTTTGAATTGTTTTCCTTTAAAATATCACATTTGTTGCGCTCCCGTTCATCTTTTTCCAAAATGTACTTGAGTTTCGAAAACTTTGCAACAAAATCCCCTTAGTGATACTTTATATTTTTTCATTTATTCCTTGATTTGGTATTATTAATTTCTTTATTTGAAATCGATAAATTATAAATGAGCATATCACTATAACGATTGTTAGCGTTCCTAATGCCATTACTAACAATTGATATCCAATGTAATCTAGTAAAAAGCCAATAAGCACTAAAAATAATTGCAATACTGTTCGATCTAACATAGTTTTCAACGAAAAAAATCTTCCATGGAGCTCAGAAGGTATCGTTTGTTGAGAAAAAGTATATAAAAGAGGATTGAAAATTCCATAAGCTAATCCAAATAAACCAAATGCAAAAATAGATAAACTAATAATCGAAAATGACAGTAACCATTGAGAAATCCCCATAAAAAAACAAATCAACAAAAGAATTTTTACTGGTTGTAAGCTATATCTTACAAGTTTCTTAACAAAAAAACCAGCTATTAAAATACTAGTCCCTTCTACAAAATAAAGAATACCCATAATAGAGGAATTACTTTGATGACTAATTTCTATTACAAATAAATTAAAACCAGAAATGAAAATTAAAGGGATAATTGATAAGATAAGAACCATTTTTAGTAAATAATTTTTATGAAATAACGGAATAATTTCTCTAAAATGAAAAGTCGATTTTGCTGTTCCTCTCTGAAAATCGTCTTCTTTTACAACTAATAATTGATTTAATATATATAGAAGAACATAAGCTATTAAAGCGATTAAAAACAATGTATATAATGGAGCAATAGTTAATAACACACCAGCTAAGACCGCACCAAATATTCGAGATAAAGTTACAATATTTACATTAATAGCATTAACCATTATAAGTTGGTCTGTATGTATAATCTTTGGTATAATCGATTGAATCGTTGGATTAAAAAAAGAAGCTGAACAGCCAATACCAATACTATACACAAGCATCCACCAAAGAGAATCTGTATAGATAGCCAAGAGCATACATATAACCGAAATAATTCTCATAATACCAACTAATTGTAATACCTTTGTTTTAGACGTCGAATCAATGTAGCGTCCGGCATAAGGTCCTATTAATACTCCTATAACCCCACCAATTACAAGAAAAAAAGCTTGAAAAAAAGAAGATGTCAAATGAAGTTGTAGAAACCGTAAATTACCGATAGTACCAAACCATATACCTAATTGAAATACCAGTTGACTAAATAATACAATGCTTAAATTTTTATTCCTGAATAAAATTTTATAATCATTCACACTCTAAATCTCTCCCTTAAATCGAAAGTCTCTTCCTTTATTCACAGCTTCTCGACTAATATTTCCAAGCCCAGAAATTCCACAGACGATCTCAGACTCTTTGTTAAGTTCTAATATCTCTTCCACAAGTTCATCATTTGCATGTGCTGTAAAAAAAGCCCCTAATTGTAACCAAGAAGCTACTAAATAAAAAGTTTGACTCAAATGTCCCACATCCATCATCACAATACGATATACTCGTGGACTTTTATACTTCCACATAGGTCGTTCTAAACAAGCTGTATAGAAAAATAAAACAGCTGCTCCTTTTACATACTCTTGTCCAGCTGCCATATCAATAACTGTACTTGAGATATCTTCTTGTCTTACTATATCCAGGGAATGATTTTTAACATTGTAATGATATAAACCTTTCTTTATTCCTTTTACGTTAAAAATATAAGGATATACTTCAATAGGATGCCTTGCACCACCCGAAGGACTAGTTTTAAACAAGTTTTTCCCTATTCCAATATCTCTTTTACAAGAGTGCGCTCCCCAAACAAGATAAAGTATTGTAGATAACTCTTGTACTGTTATGGGATCATCCGAAAAAGAACGAACAGTTTGTCTTTTTAAAAGTGTATTTAGAAAGTCACCACTTAAATTAAAATTCGGTAATGGTAAAGGTATTTCTTCAGAATCTACATACATCTTATACAAAGAAGGTGCTAAAGCATTTTCTTTTTTTGCTAATAATCGTTCATAATCTTGATTAACATTTAAATATTGGTCCTTATGAAGTAATCGTGTATTAAAATGGAAATATTTAGCTGAAGTACCCCATTCTTTCCAGCTAGATAACAAAAACTCTTCTTGTTCCTCTGGAGATCCTTTTTTAATTAATATATGAGCTTTTAATAAAGTTTCTATTATTTCTTCTAGTTGCTCTTGCGTGTATACTATTCTATTATCATTTAATAACCCGTTTATTGCCTCACTTACACTTACCCACTCTTTAAATATATTTAAAACAGGAAAGATCGAAGGTTCTAAGCTATATTGTTCATGTCTTATGTAATCATCTATCATAAAATGACCATCTTTCCAAAAATAAAGTATATTTTCTGCTGTTTTTAATTGCATATAAATATCTCCTAACTGAATATAACTATATTATATAAATTAAAATCAATATAAAAAAATAAACGACTGACGTTTCTTCGTCAGTCATTTATTTTTTAAGCTACTTATTTTGTTGGTGAAGTCTCTCCGTGTTCTGAATTTACACGAGTTTGATACTCACTAACACAAGGTTTTAAAATACTCATATGTACACCTCCAATATTTTCTACTATTTGTACTTTCATTATAATTATTACATAAATGGAAAAATTAATCAATTAATTATTAGAATTTTAAAAATCATTAAAATCCTACTTAACATATATATCAGAACCCATATACGGGTTTTGGTGCAAAGAATCTCTTAAACTTGGACATACTGATATTATTACTCTAGAAAAGGTGTGTGATCAGTATGCAAAAGGAAAATTTGTTTAAATGGAAGCATTATCAGCCTGAACTCATCTTATTAACAGTAAGGTGGTATCTACGGTACAATTTGAACTTCCGTAACCTGGTGGAAATGATGGAGGAACGAGGCTTATCCATAGCTCACACAACGATTATGCGATGGGTTCATCAATATGGACCTCAATTAGAAGAGAAAGTACGACATTATCTTAAAACAACAAATGATTCATGGAGAGTCGATGAAACGTACATCAAAGTAAAACGAGAAATGCCAAAGCAGCCAAGCGCTTCTTGAAAAAAGCCTTGGCTTTTTCACACGTTACCAGACCTCGTGTAATAACAGTAGATAAAAATCCAGCCTATCCAGTATCGATTCAACAGTTGAAAAACGAAAAAAAGATGCCGGAAGGCATCCAAATAAGACAAGTAAAATATTTGAACAACATCGTGGAACAGGATCATCGATTCATTAAGAGGCGAGTCCTTCCTATATTAGGATTCAAGTCTTTTTGCACAGCTACATCTATTCTTGCAGGAGTAGAAGCCATGCATATGATTAAAAAAGAACAGATTGATTTACGGGATCAGTCTGTCCAAAACCAGAAAGAATTCATCCATCGATTGTTTGGGCTTACAGCATAAAATAGAATTCCACTAGAAATATATGAGCTATATTCTCTTTTATTTTATCTTTGCACCAGAACCCATTTCATATGAATCGATTTGGTAAATATAAATTAGATTCGGATCGACTCCCGCAAAATCTACAATTTGATATTCCAGTTTCCCTGGAAGCGGTTAGTTAAAATTAAAATTCAAGGCAAACTCAACAAAATGATTGGATTTGCCTTGAATTTTTTGCGAGTGGCTCAAAAAAGAACGAATTCTTGCCGTGCCCCCCTCAAGTCCCGAATGATCCTCACGCAAAAGAGACTTGTCCATGACAAGCCTCTTCCCTGCCCTATTTGTTTATACTATTCTCAACAAGCACAGTGGCATCTTCTAATGTGCGTTGCATACTATCTGCACGTTGGTTCGTCATATTTTGATCACGTACAGCTGCTTCGGCTACTTGTATTTTTTGCTCTAATGCTTTCACTGGTTCATTCATGTATTGCCCTACCTCTGTTCCTACTTGTATCTTTGTTAAGAAATCTTTTGCTCTATTAATCTTTACTTGAAGTTTTTCTTTCGCCGTTTGTGGCTTTTCTTCTGCCACTTTAGAATGTAAAAAGGTTTGATGTGCCGTTTGTAACGATTGATACATTGTAACGATTTCTTCTTTTGTTACCATCATTCTTTCAAACGTTTCTTTTGCACCGTTATATGCTTTTTGTAATGCGGCAAACGCTTTTTGTGAATATTGACCAGGCTTCTCTCCAAATTCGTAAGTACCTGCCAATGTTTCATTTACCTTATTCATTTCTTCATATAAGTTATGGATCTCTTCTATTTTTATCCGATTATTAAACTCATTATAAGCCGCTTTCACTTCAGAAGGTGTTAGTGCCTTACTATATAGTCTTGCAAGTGTGACTTTTCCATTTAATGGAACATCGCCATTGCCAGAGCTTGTTGGATCTGCTCCAATCGCAAATGGTACGTTTGGATGATAAACTTTCCCCGTTACTCGCTGACTATTTACTTTTTTTCCATCTACATATACTGCAAGTTCACTTCCATTATATGTTCCTGTTAGATGGTATGTTTTATTAGCTTCTAGCTGTACACCAATACGTTTATAACTGCCACCAATATGTGCCCATAATTCTACATAACCAGAACCTGTTGATTCAAATCCAATTCCACCGCTTTCTGTATTTTCCATAATTGCTTGATTGCGAATTTGATTCATAGAAAACACCGCTTCCAGTGTAAAGGAATTCTTTACCTTTTCTTTTTGCTCATTTGAAAATGGAATATATCCATATGTATTATTCTGTCCACTTAATTTCATTACATGTTTCTTTAAAGGTTTCTCATACTCAATTGCTACATTTCCTTTTACACTTCCATTTGCACCAAACGATGAATAATCTTTAAAAGTACCATCTAAAAAGTTCACATCGAATACATCTGCTTTCGGTACTTTCGCATTCGGATCAATTACTTCTGTATTCGTTTCAAATTCTTCGCGCAAAGGAGCACTACTTTCATTTCCAAATGAATCTAATGCTGTTACTTCTATGTTATATTCCGTATTAATCTCTAGTCCACCTAATGTAAATGTCAGCTCTTTAGGCACCGGATCCCGGTAGAACTCGGAGAAGGCTAAAAGCTGGTTTTTCACCTTTCCTGTTGCTTTCTCTTTTGCTTGCAAACGGTATGAGTGAACGAGTAAATTATCTACAGCTTGCGGAAATGTCGCTGTCACAGATGTCTCTGTTATATTCGAAAGTTTCAGCTTTGCATCTTGTAAAAATGCTGGCTTTTCCTTATCACGACCTTCTGTATACTTAAAAGATTCTTTCTTTGCTGGAAGTTCAACTACCCACGGCTCACCTGTCCAAGAGTTCGTATGAAAATCACGGCGATGAATCGTCACTTTTTGATCGTCTACTTCTACCAATAAACCTTGGCTTAATGTTTCAGCTCCCGACGGAATATTTCCTTGTACTTTTCCGCTTTCCACTTCCATATAACTAACTGATGATGTACCAACAGACGTAAAGTCTTTTTGGTGAATTGACCTTGGATCATCAAGTGGATAATGAGAATGACCAGAAAACGTTACAGCTTGTGGATACTCTTTTAAGACTTCATTAATTTTGGCACTATCATTTGTCCCCCATTCATGACTCCCGTACACTGTTCCTTTAATTTGCTGATGTAAAAAGACAAAGATTGGCTTATTTGGATCAGCTTGCTTCGCTTTTACTAATTCCTGCTTCAACCAATTAATTTGTGTATCTGAATAATATCCATGTGTCACTCCATTTTCCGGGCTCATCACAAGAAAATGATAGCCTTTTACAGCTTTGTGATAATAGATAGATTCCATTCCTGTTTTTTTTAGAAAACGTTTCTGTGCATCATGTGCCAATAATCCGTTCCAATAATCATGGTTACCTAAAGCATACATAGCAGTTGCATTTTGATTTCCATATTGCTTATAAGTTTGGAAGAAACGATCATACTGCTGCGTCGAGCCACTGTCTGTAAAATCACCAACAACTACAAAAGCATCTTGTCTTGGAGCTACTGCGTTTAATTGCTGCAGCGCTCTTTGAAAACGAAACGTATCATCCGTTCCACTATTTTTAATGTGTACATCACTTAACACCGGAAAAACAATCTTCTTCTCTGACGATTCTTTCTCTGTTTTTTCTTCTTTTGTTTCCGCAAAACTAGTCCAAGAAAAAGATGTAAATACTAAAAAGAAAACTGCTAAAAAACCAATAAGACCTTTCACTTTACACAACATCTTTTTGATCACAAAAATCCTCCTCGCATATATTGTAAAATACAAGAATATTTTAGCAAAACGTTATTAAACTAGTATAAATTAAAGGTAAAAAATGTTAAAAAATTGTAAAACAAATTAAAAAACCGCCAAAATAAGGTGGTTTTCTTATCGACATTCTCGGTTCTGGTGCAAAAACTCTAAAACTTTTGCAAGTAATCTCCTAAACTTGGACATACTGATAGTATCACTCTAGAAAAAGGTGTGTGATCGATATGGAAAAGGAAAATTTGTTCAAATGGAAGCATTATCAGCCGGAACTCATCTTATTAACAGTAAGGTGGTACCTACGGTACAATTTGAGCTTCCGTAACCTGGTGGAAATGATGGAGGAACGAGGCTTATCCATAGCTCAC
>NZ_CATKPV010000097.1:0-6364 GCF_949768135.1 Bacillus sp. IT-79MI2
ATCCTCAAATCTGTCGCAAATAAGACCCTCTTGGGACATTTCCATTGCGGTGTCATTCCATTCTTCCAGTAGTTGCTTCTGTTCTGTCTTCGTAACATACACCAGCTCCGACAGGGTTTGATCAACGTTCTCGATCATTTGCTTTAACGCCTGGCGTAAATGGCCCAGCATCCGTTCAATAGTTATTCCATTAAACTTGCTACGATCATACATCAGCTTTAACGACAACTGACTTCCTGGAACAACAGCCAGTCCTAATGGATAGTGGGTTTGCTCTACTCCTTCCAAGCCACCAATTTCCAGATCTCCTGAAGACTCCTCTTTCACCGGGTAGTTTTCAAACACATACAAGCTATGGAACAGCGGGGTCCCTCTTGGAACTTCACTCCATCCTTGAATCTCTGTCAAAGAAGCATATTCATACTGTCTTCTTTCTATCTCTTCCTCTTGTATCTTCTGTAACCAATCCCTTACTTTCAGGTCATCTTTCAACTGGATCCGCGTCGGTGATGTGGTAATAAAGGGACCTACGATGTGCTCGACATCAACAATCTCCGTAGGGCGTCCCGAGCTAGTTACACCAAAGACAATCTCGTTCTCGCCACTATATCGGCTCATGAGATATGCCCACGCGCCTTGAATCACCGTACTCAAGGTGAGCTTATTGCGCTTCGCCCAGCTTTGTAACGCTTGGGTCTGCTCTTCCGACAAATGAGCAACCTTCTCTGTATAACCTTTTTCTTGCTCCTTACTTTCTAAGCCAAGCGGGGTTGGCGCTGTAAAGCCTCTGAGTTTCTCTCTCCAGAATTGTTCCGCTTGCTCCTGATCCTGCTCTTTCAGCCATTGAATATATTTCTTGTATGGCGGTGACTTAGGTAAATTCACAGCCTCTCCGTTCATCCTCTTCTGATACACTGTAAGCAATTCGTTAAAGATCAGTGATAGACTCCATCCATCCAATAAAATATGGTGATGCGTCCAAACAACCCGATATTCTTCCTTTGCTTCTTGAATGACAGTCACCCGCATCAATGGCGCTTCATCAAAAAGAAAGGCTTGTTTTCGGTCCGATGCCAAAAGGGCTTTTCGCTTCTCCTCTTTTTCTTCAACAGACAGCGCACGCCAATCCACTTCATTCAGCTTAAATGGGATATGATCATACACCACTTGTAAGGGCTCTTCAATCTCATCCCACACAAATGCCGAACGAAAGATCTCACGCCGCTGAATCACCGATTTCCACGCCTGCTCGAAAGTAAGGATATCCAATTTCCCTCTAAACAGGAAACTTAATTGCACCATATACGGCGCGGAATGTTCATCCCCTTGATCATGCAGCGTATGAAAGAGCATGCCTTCCTGCAAAGGTGATAGTGGATACAGGTCGGTAATCGGATGATTCTTTCCACGATTCATCTTAGATAGTACTTTGGTCAAATCTGCTGGGGTGAGATTTGCAATCGCAAAATCCGAAACGGTCAGCGCAGATTCTCCACTCGAAGAATGAATCAATCCTCTCAGTTGATGGAGCATATTCTCTGCAACACTTTGAATGGTCGACTTCGCAAACTGTCCAACATTGTACACCCAAGTGAAATGAAGTTTTCCATCGGTTACAATCCCGATCACATCGATCAAATGTGACCGCTTGGAACCAGGAGCATGGTCTAAGCACGTAAACCCGGTCTCCGGAGCAAACATCGCATCGTCAGAGAACATTTGGTCAAACTGTCCAAGATAGTTAAAACTAATGGACGGAGTGGGTTGAGACTCCAATCGCTCACGCATCGCTGGATTCAAGTACCGCAAAACCCCATAGTCAACGCCCTTATTAGGAATTTGACGCACTTGTTCTTTGACTGCTTTTAATGCTGCAATTGGCGTGTTGGCACCTGTAGTATTTAAGTGAACAGGATAAATACTTGTAAACCATCCTACGGTTCTCGATAGGTCAATGTCTTCAATAATCTCTTCTCGACCATGACCCTCCAGATCCACGGTCAGCGTCGAATGACCTGTCCATGCCGCCGTAGCCTGTACCAATGCTGTCAATAGTACTTCATTGATTTGGACACGATGGGTGCTTGAAATCTCTTGCAATAACGCACGGGTCTCTTTCTCATCCAGCACCACGGTAATCTCCTCAGTTGCTGTGTTTGCTGGATCTTCGAGGGTGGCATCCACTGGTAGCATAGCCACTTCTTGTTCGAACTGCCGCTCCCAGTAATCACGCACTTCTTGCGCAATCCCAGCTTCAGCGTAATGATGCAATTTCTCCGACCACGCTTTAAAGGATGTACTCTTCGTAGATAATTGGATCTTCTGATCCTGGCTCGCTTGATTATAGGCCGTTTGCAGATCCTCCAGTAAAATCCGCCAAGAAACACCATCCACTGCTAAGTGATGAATCACCCAGAATAATCTGCCGGCTCTTTTCTCACCTTCATCAAAATACACCATTCTCATTAGCGGTCCTGCGTGTAAGTGTAAGCTTGCTTGTGCAGCGTCAATCTCCGTTTGAATCACTTGATGCCATTCTGCTTGCGGCACTTCGTCTAATGAAATCACGGTCAGCGTCGATTGTTCTTCGATCCCTTCGTTCCGCTGTTTCCAAGCTCCATCCGGTAAACGTTCATATCTTAAACGCAAGGCATCATGATGGATTAGAAGGGTACGCACAGCTTTCTCCAGTAATACTATATCCAGTCGCTCTTTTGTTCTAAAAAACATGGATTGATTCCAATGGTGTGGGTTAGGATGATCTTGTGCAAAAAACCATTGCTGGATTGGTGTAAGGATCAGTTCTCCAGTTACAACTCCCTGCTCTGCTTGTACACCCTGTTCTTCTTTGACTACTTGCGCCAACTCGGCAATCGTTTGGTGTTCAAACATTTGCTTTGGTGTCAAATGCAAACCTGCTTGCTTCGCACGAGAGACAATCTGAATGCTGAGAATCGAGTCTCCACCAATTTCAAAGAAGTTATCATGGATTCCCACCTTTTTAATCCCTAATACTTGCTTCCAAATGGTAGCCAGTGTTTCTTCTTTACCATTCCGGGGTGCAACACATTCACTTTCAATTTCCCTCTCCTCCGGTACAGGCAAGGCCTCACGATCAACTTTACCGTTAGCAGTTAGTGGAATAGCTTCCATCATCACAAATCCTGAAGGAACCATATGGCTTGGTAGTTCCGCCTTGAGATAATCTCTCCACTCACCTACATTCCCATCACCCACGACATATGCCACCAATCGTTTATCACCCGGCTGATCCTCTCGAACAATTACAACAGCCTCTTTTACGGATGCATGTGCGTTTAAAGCAGATGCAATTTCCCCGATCTCAATTCGGAAACCACGGATTTTCACCTGGTGATCAATCCGCCCAAGATAATCTAGATTTCCATCCGGCAAGTATCTCGCTAAGTCTCCTGTCCGATATAATCGTGCTCCCGGGTCACTACTGAATGGATGAGGAATGAAACGTTCTGCAGTCAATTCAGGTCTGTTTAAATACCCACGTGCGAGTCCCGCTCCACCAATATATAGTTCACCCGATACACCAATAGGCACAGGCTGTTGACAAGCGTCTAGCACATACACTTCTAAATCTGGAATCCGCTTTCCGATATTACTTCTTGAAGAATGCTTTACATCATCTTGAGTAATTGGATAATACGTAACATGAACGGTAGTTTCTGTAATTCCATACATATTAATTAACTGTGTGTTCTGCTCTCCATACCTTTGAAACCATGGTAGCAAACTGGTAGGATCGAGTGCTTCCCCACCAAATATGACATAGCGCAGATGCAAGTTTTTATTCTCATCTTCTTGTTCACACACTTGTATTAATTGTCGAAATGCGGATGGTGTCTGATTAAGAACCGTAACCTTTTCCTTTACTAACAGTTGATAGAAATCCTTGGGAGATCGACTAATCCAGTAAGGAACAACAATCAATCTTCCGCCATAGAGTAATGCCCCCCAAATCTCCCATACCGAGAAGTCAAACGCATAAGAATGGAAAAGCGTCCAAGTATCTTTTTCATCAAACTGATACCAACATTCCGTTGATTTAAATAAACGAATCACATTGTGATGCTCTACCATCACTCCCTTCGGATTCCCTGTTGATCCCGAAGTATAGATTACATACGCCAAGTTTTCTCCTGTCACTTTACATATTGGTGAAAGGGTGCTTTCTCGCGCGATCATCGCTTGATCCCGATCCAAACAAACTGCTTCGATTTCTTCAGGTATCCAATCTACTAATGCTTCGTTCGTGACCAATACTTGAATCCCTGTGTCCTCCAGAATATATCGTAGGCGACTTTCTGGATACGATGGATCCAATGGAACATAGGCTGCCCCAGCTTTCAAGATCCCCATGAGACCGACAATCATCTCAACTGAACGCTGGAAGCAGAGACCGACCAATGACTCGGTCCCAATCCCACATTTCTGGAGATAATGGGCCAATTGGTTTGCTTTCTCATTCAGCTCTCGATACGTCAACTGCTGATTTTCATCCACCACCGCCACCGTGTCAGGTGTACGATTCACTTGATCTTCAAACAGTTTATAGATCACACTCTCACGTGGATACGCTACAGCATTATCATTCCACTCTTCCATCAATTGCTTCTCTAATTCCGATAGCATCGTCAACTTCGTCAGTAATTTATTGGGATGTTCCACGATTTCCTTCAACCAGTTTTCAAAATGCTCAGCCATACGTCTGATCGTTACAACATCAAATAAATCATTCTTATAGTTAAAACAAAGGAATAAACCCTCTTCCACCTCTGCGGCGCTTAAACTCAAATCAAACTTGGCGATCGAAGCATGACTTTCCATCGCTTCTAAACTTCTTCCATGAAGCTCTGGAAGCTCTTGTTGCGTGTTTTGCAAGGTAAACATGGTTTGGAAGATCGGAGAATGACTTGTACTTCGCTCGGGTTGTATGACATCTACAATCTTTTCAAACGGAACATCTTGGTATTCATACGCCTTCAATGCTTTTGTCCGTACTTGAGACAACAACTCTTGGAATGTCGGTGCGCCACTCAGATCAGCCCGATAAACCAACGTGTTGACGAAGAAACCAATCAACCCTTCAATCTCACGATAATTCCGGTTTGCAATCGGGCTTCCGACAAGAATATCCGATTGTCCTGTATAACGAGCGAGGAAGCTTTGATACGATGCCAGTAAGGTCATGAAGAGCGTCGATTCTTCTTGACGACTAAGTTCGTTCAGTTTGTCGCGTAACGAGCGTGACAACAACACAGTGTGTGTCGATCCACGATGGGTTTGCACCGCAGAACGAGGACGATCCATCGGCAACATTAAGACTGGTAACTCGCCAGACAGCTCTTCCTTCCAATATGCAAGCTGCTGATCAAGTACTTCTTCTTTCATCCATTCCCTTTGCCATTGGGCAAAGTCGGCATATTGAACCGGTAATGGTGCGAGTTCTGCTGGTTTTCCACCAACCGCTTCTTCATAGAATGCCATCCATTCTTGGAGCAAGATTTCCATCGACCAGCCATCCGAGATAATATGATGCATGGTACAAAGAAGAATCCATTCTTCTTCTGCGATTTGCACGATTTGCCCACGGATCAACGGACCTTTTCCTAAGTCAAATGGCGCTTCGGCTTCGTTTTGGATCCATTTTTCCATTACGCTTTCTCTCTCTTCGGAGGAAAGCGTAGTTAGATCTATTTGGGGAAGGAACCGGAAAGCATATGGTTGAATCTGCTGCACAGGATGACCATCCATTTCATGGAACACCGTTCGCAAAGATTCATGACGCTCTATCAGCTGATTCCATCCCGTCTCCAATGCTTTGGGTACCCAATTCCCTGTAAGACGGCATACCATCGGTATATTATAAAGTGCACTATTAGGCGTGAATTGGTCAATGAACCACAGGCGCTGTTGGGCATAAGAGAGCGAAATGGCTTCTCCCCGTTCCATCGGCATAAGCGGTGGAATCTCTCGTATTTTGTCTCCTTTACGCAATTGATCCAGTCGCTTCGCCAACGCCTCTACTGTTGAATACTCAAACAGTTCACGTACTAACAGTTCGATTTGTAATGCCTCTTTTAACCGAGATACAACTTGGGTAGCGAGCAACGAGTGGCCGCCTCGATCGAAGAAGGAATCCTGGACACCAATATTTTCTATGCCTAGCACTTGACTCCATACCGATGCAACGAGCTCTTCCATCGGAGTTCGTGGGTATACAGTATTTTCAGTAGATGGTTCATCAGGTACAGGCAATGCTTTTAAATCGAGTTTTCCATTCGGTGTGAGTGGTAAAAATGCCATCTCGACAAAGTGTGCCGGAACCATG
>NZ_CATKPV010000098.1:0-6221 GCF_949768135.1 Bacillus sp. IT-79MI2
GAGTCAATTAGAGTAACCCTATACGTATTTTGACACTTCGTATCAAAATCAATAGGTGTCTGCGACGCTTTTCGGCTTTGCCGAGCCATGTCCAGCATGGCAAAAACAAACCTTGGGCTTTGCCCAAACCCACTGGGGAAATCTTCCCCAGACCCCGTCTAACAAACTCCCCCAACCCCCTCATTTTTTGAGGGGGCTCCCTCGCCGGTAGGCAGGGTCAAACGGGTACCGTTTGACAACCACAAGAGGGTTTTGGAACAGGTGAATCAGTCAACTCCTTAATGCTCACTCCGTTCCGCTTACCGTTGACAGACGCAATATATAGTTATTTCCAATAAGATTTTTCCAACCCTCTATGACTGATCAATATGGATTGCCCATTATCGAATATAAAAAATAAAAACGAATGTAGACTTTTACATATTCGTTTATTTTAGAATACCTTAAAAAATCACCATAAAATATTTTACGCAGGGACATGCCCTAACCAAATCTATTACTCTAGCATATTATGTAGAAGCGACTTTAAATCTATAAAAAAGTTGCTAAGGAGGCGCATATAAAATGGCAACATTTGAAATTGGTGCGAGATGTCTTTTCAATTTTCGAAACGAACGCTTTTTCCTATTAGTTGAAGATGAAATTACAGTTCCAGATAAAGGTGTGGAGATTGATCCAGTTAATATCTATGAAATTGACGAGCAAACTTTCGATTTTATCAGAGATGAAGGAGATACAGACGTGTGTGTACCAGTTACTACACTTCCAACTGTACCACCTGGATTTAAATTAGAACGAAAATGTATTTTTACAATTGATAATGCATACTGGGCAATCTATGATTTAGAAAATGGAACGGATACCAATGTTATATTAATCATCACTGCAGCTTTATTTAACTCATTGAGAAATTCTGGTGTTCGTGAATGTTTTCCTCAAAATTTCATTTAATAAATTGATTAGACCTCAAAGTTCATACAAAAAAGTGAATGTAAACTTTTTATTATTTGTTTACATTCATTTCCCTTTAAACATTGACTTTATCGCAACTTACCCATTTTCCTCAAAAACTACTAGAAAAGTATACATTCAAATCAAAGCAAAACCTCTGGTCCAATCACTCTTTTCACATAATTCATAAGTTAATGTAAAAGGGGGTAATCCTATAGTAGCTTTACTACAATTAATTAGACCATCCGCATTTAGAGCTGTAAAAGCATTTAATCAGAATGTACTTACAACACAAATTCAACAGATTACGTATGAAACTAAACAGTTTGATTTAAAAGATGAGTATAATATATCCGATTCAACCTTTGTTCCTAGAAGAAAAGGAGTATATGCTATTACTGCAGGTGCAGCATTTCTTGCTAATATTCCTTTTGATAATCCTCGCACTACAACCATGTTAATACGTGTAAATGGTATCGATATTGTTAAAGAAGATCACTATTTCGTACCAAAATTAGTTAGACGACCTCATGCAGTAAGAGTAAGTACTATTCTACAATTAAATAAAAGGGATAAAGTTCAAATATGGACAATTATTAGCGGAGGAAATATGACTATTTTAAATAACGAAGGAACACATTTTGAAGCAGCTAGATTTTCATCTCCATAAAATTTCATTAGTATAATCACAATTAACTAAGAATAATCTTTTTATTTTTAGTTATAAAAATAAAAAAAGAGCTTTTAAAAAAGCTCTTTTTTTCTATCTAATTATTCAATTCGAAGTGCTAAAATATCTCGACAATCTAAAACAATTACAGTTCCTGGTTCTGTTTCATTATCTACAAAAGTTGCACAAAAATTTTCTGGATTGAAATTAACAAAAATAACATCTTCGATTGTATTCCCACTTAAAAAAATATCTACTTCTGTACCTAATTGTAAAACCGCTAACTGATCACATACGCATTTATCATGATTATTAAACATTTAAAAACACTCCCTTCTAGAAATATAGAATTCATTCTATTCTATGTTTAAATACAAGAAGAGCTTGTTTAATAGCCTATATTCCAAAGAGATAGTATTTTGGGTTGTGGTATATTTTCATACATAGTTTTCTTCGGAGGGCGTAATTCCATAAAACATACTCCTCTCTCATTACAATGTACTACAATACCTGCATTATTGATTTATGTACTATAATAGATAGGGTATATATAATTGCTTGTATCAATATAGGATACAAACATGTTTAGCATGCAAATATAAAGAATAAAGAAACAAGGAAATAACGATATATACTATATTCATGCTAGATTTACATAATACCACTTATCAGCAAGCAGTCCATGTATCTAGAAACCTAGAAAAGTCCCTTCATCTTCTGAAGGGACTTTTCATTCACATAATCAATGTTATCGGAAGTTAAGAAAATAAACTTGTTTTATTATGTTGGAGATGGAAATCTAGTAGCTTCAAAGTGTGTAGTTGCAGGATCTGAAACGATTTCACCAGCTACAGAACTTTGCACAAATACCTGTACTTGATCTCCAGCATTTAACTGAATGTTAGTAGAAACAGATACATCATTGTCAAATGGGATTATACTAAAGAAATCATTATCTCGGGATACGTCAGTATTGTTTACTCTGATGGCTATTTGCACTCTATAAGGATTGGTGAAAGTAACAGGACTAAATTGAACACTTGCAATAATAGAGTATATACCTTTTGTTTCTGGAATAAATGTGGAAGTAAAAGTACTATGTTCATTTATTAGATCATATTGTTCATTCGGATATAAAACTTGTACATCGGTGTCTGCAGGAACAGGTATAGAAGCATTAGTAACATCCCTAACAGCCCTGAATGCTGATTGTGGTGTTGATCCTGAAGATCCCTGAATAGGAAGTGGAAACTCACAAGGATTGAAATGCAATCTATTTTTTGATGACATAAGTAATCAAGCTCCTTTGTTTGAATTTAATATATTAAATGTAAAACGAGCTTGTTTTTCTTGTATACTTGTCTCTACTTGTCTATACTTGTCCAAAGGAAAACAATAATATATATCATATACATGTAAAATTAACATAACGTCTCATTATCGATAGTATCCAAAAAAGCTCGCTTATCTTGTTTCAAATAAGAAGCGAGCTTTTCTTTCCATCATTCAATTATAATTTATTTACCAAACAGACGATTCCAAAGTGATTTCTTCTGTTCTGTATCTGCTACGCTATCTGTAGCAACAGTTGCTACCTCATTTTCTTCAACGCTTGATATCACTAGGTTTATAGCCTGTTCTAACGTTATACTCTTCTTGTTCACAGCTGATATCATCCGTTCTATAGTTGCTACGTCTTTATGAAAAAAACTCTCGAGTTATTGTTACCCTGCTCGAAAGGATATCCGGCTTCTTCCAGGGCAAAGCAATATTTACCCAAAGTACTTGAGCCAATCCCTAAGTTCTTGGCTACCTCAGATCCCCAATAAGTTTGAGCCATAGTTACATTTTCTGTAAGTTGCTTTTCACTTCACAGTACGATTGCTTCTTCTACCCCCATAACAAGAAAAGGAACCTACTAGTAGGTTCCTTTTCTTGTTATGGGAGATTTATTTAATTATATATAAGTGTAAAACAAGTGTCCGACGCTCGATCCACACTATAATATATGCTGTCCTATTCAATATAGTGCAATGAATTTTAAGTAATCTAATTTAGTTTTTCTTATTTCAAAATGAGAAAAGTAACTATTATACAAGCCCGCACACAAATAGATATATTAAATACCATATTAAAGTAGGTATGAAAACACTCAAAAAACAAAAATAAATGGAGGTTTTTTAATTGAGTGAAAACAAACACGATCACAATAAAGATTGTAAGGTTAAAGCAGAAACACAAATTCCGTTCAGTGATACTCCAGCAACGCCTCTTCTTACAAGAAATCCAATAGTTAAAATTCCAGTTGTATTAGCAGAAAGAACACTTCAAATTGTAGTAGAAGCAAATATCCCACTTTGTCCACCAGCAGTAGAAATTAAAAGAGTATTAAAAGATGTATTTTTACAACAATGTAAACTAGTACCTGTTGAATATGAACCAATTGATGGAACAGGGTATTTACGAGTAACAAGAGCAAAATTATTTGTAGAAGGTTTTATTCGTAAAAATATTGAATATGCTGCTAAAGACTGCAATGGCGTGATTCATGATAAAATTGCAAAGGTTCGATTCTCTGGTTTTGCTGACTTAACTCGAAATGACTTTTCTTCTAACCCAATCATAGCTTTTTCTTCAGAAAATAAAGCTCGTTTTATTAATCCAAAAAACACTGATGTTCCTCGTCTAGACAAATTCTTCTTTGAAAATAATGTTTTCTATAATGAACAACCATTTTGTGAAATAATTAGTGCAGAATTTTATGAGCTTGACTTCTCACCATGTGATAATGATCATGATAAACATCATGAAGAATCATGTGGTAAACATCATGAAAAAACATTTGACCACTTACGTGAAAAAATCGTTCTTGATCTTACTTTGAAAGTATTACAAACTCAACAAGTAAGAATTGGTGGATCAACTGGACAATCTAGCTGCTAATTAAAAATTCTCATTAATATTCTTAAATCAAGTCAGTTATTTTGCAACATTTCATGCACTAAAAAAAGGAGAATCCCATATTTTTTTGGGGATTCTCCTTTCTTATTTAAAGATTGTTCACACAAATGATCTACACATCAATTCATCTTTGATATACAGATCATTTGTATGATAATTTTTATAAATAATTGCTGAATAAAAAACTTACATAAATGCTTTTAAAAGTTCTTGTACGAATGGAATTATTCCACCTACAAATTTTAAAACTGCCATTGCGATTTCCATGTTATTTCCTCCTTTATTCTTATATTAAGATTTTGTGAATCCTTGTACCTTTATTATAGTAAGCGCTTACAAAAATAGCAATACTTTTTTACAATATAATAAACATTAACTATTAATGTTCTATAATCTATGATTTTCAGCAATTAAATAAAGGTAACCAATCCCCTTTATTTAATTACTAAAGAATCTACGTTAATTCTGTATTCAAAACTCGTTGTGCAGTAATAATAACACCCTGAGCAGTTACTCCATAAACACTGTATATGCCACCGTTTTGATTAGGAACAATTTCAATTTATCATCCCCAACTCAACACTCTCTCTTAAATTATCCTGCCTTTTAGCAACCAATTCTAGTTCTTCAGGCGTAATCTTAATTTAAACAATGTTCTCTGTCCCCATATAACATTGAAAATTATACCGTAAGCATTGGATTTATTCCCCTGTATTTTCAGAGAAGGAGAGAGATAATTAATCAAATTTCAAAAGATTATTTCCAAAACTCATACCATTTCTTATCTTTACTTGCTGCAATCATCTTCTTAACTTCCTGGACTTCCCTTATTGTTTGCATGAGCATCTCATCACGGCCCTGGTTCTTCGCCATATCTTCGCTAGTATTCATCGCTATAAGTGCCTGGGATTCCTGTATCGTTTGTATAGCGCTCAATAACTCTGATTCTTTTTGTATGAATCGCTGGTCTTGCTCAGTTAGTCGTTTGGTTAATTCCTGGAGCAACTCATTTTGTTTTTCAATGACTTCTTTTTGATCTTGAATCATCCTCTGTAGCGTTGTAGCGTTGAAATCCGGTTCTTCATAGCGCTCAACTTCATGTCGATCCAATGGCAACACTTCAACACCTTGATGCCATGATACAATTTGCTTTGTGGCATTTTCTAGTGTCATATCTGTGTCATTCTTTAGATTTATAACCTTACGGAATACCATTACATCACTTTCTCTATATTTCCTATGCCCACGCTCGTTTTTTATAAAAGTGTAACCCTCTTTTTCTAACACATCTGCATACTTACGTAATGTAGATGATTGGATACCTAATTGCTCAACCACGTCACTAGGATTATAAAGCGTCTTCATAGCGTTTCACCTCAAAAATATATTCGCTATAGCAATGATATACCCTTTTTCCTAATAATTCACATATTAAGTTTAAATTTAGAGACTCGTTACTTCACGATAACAGCATCAAAATCTTTTTTTAATTTATACAAGATTTTATGCAAGAAAAGAGAAAAAACGAAATAGCGGGGATCCCTAGAATCCTTGCTATACCAACCATGTATAAAATCATGCATAAACGAAGAAAAAAAGAACCAGGCAAACCCCTTGAGAGAGTAAGGCGCCGCCTGGT
>NZ_CATKPV010000099.1:0-5621 GCF_949768135.1 Bacillus sp. IT-79MI2
ATTGAAGAATATGTGGAGATAGATATCGCTGTAGTTCTTCAGCGAACAAATAAAACTCATCTTGAATCGATAGATTCATACAAAAACGCCATCCTTTCTGTATATTTCTACAAAAAGAATAACGTTTTCTATGAATTATTGGTATAAATCCATCTTAGATTGATAGTAATGTATGGTGACTCCTTATAGATTATTTTTTCTTACAGCATATGTGATTACATTTGTTTTTAATAAAACAGACTTTTCATTTCGAATAATTTTATATTCGAGCGGTTTTACTAGGATACTCAATACTTCCCAACCATCATATATTTGTCTTAATTTATTCATCATTTCTTCTGTTGGAATGTTTATCTCCATTAGTGCATTCAATTTCTTATTGGTATCCATATCAATTTCTTCAACTTCAGAATTTACAATGATACAATTTATTCCGTTGCACTTCGTTCCGTCTGCCATTCGTTGAACAACTTTTCCAAATACCTCTTCTGATTGGACATGTTCTAAACTTGAAACTGCAACAATGAAGTCGAAGTTATTAGGCTTAATTTCATAGTTTCCTATATCAGCTTTTTCAGTTTGAATTACTTCTTTAACTTCATATTCCTCACTGTATTGATTTAATTTTTGCAAAGCAGAGTCTAATAAATCAACACACACAACTGTACCGCCATTTTCTTTTATAGCTTGAGCCAATGGGATACTATTTCTGCCCACTCCAGAACCTAAATCAAGCACACTAAGATCGTCTTTTCCTTCAAACAATGGAATTAGATCTATTACCGTTTTTACAGGTTTATGTAGCCACGAACCTTCTTCAAACAGTTTATAATTATCGTAACAATAGTCGTGATATTTTTTCTCCTCTTTTCTTATAAATTCAATTCTGTTCATTGTTTTTCCTCATTTCTCAAATTATGTATCCTATAAATTACTGTAACAGATTTAATATAACTTTTTGAACTATCTTATCTTGTTACTTGAAGAAAGAATGATGAATAATATATACATGTGAGGTTGACATAACCACTTATTATTGATAGTATCCAAAAAATCTCACTTCTTATCTGAAAAAAGATAAGAAGTGAGATTTTTTGTTTTAGGGGCAACTTGATTTCTTAGCTTGACGGGCATGTATGGTGACCCCTACTTTGGTATTTAGCTAGATAACATGATCGTGAAATGTGCTATAAGGCTCCACCTGTAGATTTGAAATAAAGATCAACCGTTTCTAAAAAAGTTTAACCGCTTTGAAAAAAGATTAACTGTTTATAAAAAAGTTATACCGTTTCAATTCCTTTATATTTCGCTCTTTATGTGATATATTTATCACATAAAGAGCGAAATATATCACAAGGGAGATCTTATATGAAGAACAAATTAGCTTACTTAGGGTTTATTGGTTTTTTAGGGTTTTTGGCACCTTTCTCATTTTTTAGTGAAAATTCGTTTTCGCCTTACTACTATTTCCTTTTCTTTTTCTTCTTTTTATACGCAAAAGTTATACCAGATGAGCTTTTTATACTGCATGTTCGCATGGCCGCTACAAGGGCATTTTTTGTAACACTAGTATCCGGTAGTATACTACTCTTAAGTGTTTCTATTTTTGAAAATGTACATGTAATTCGTTTATTTGTTGCACTTTCAACTTTAATACCGTTAGGAACTTTTTTAATTAATTTAGAAATATTTGAACGTAGAGAAAAGAAAGGGATGCAGGATGACGCTGATTACTCGGATGAAAGAATATAGGGTAAAGTTAAATATGTCCCAAGAAGATTTAGCTAATAAGGTTGGAGTTAGAAGAGAAACAATTGGTAATCTCGAAAACGGAAAATATAACCCTTCATTAAAACTGGCTTACGATATTGCAAAAGTTTTAAAAGTACCCATTGAAGTGTTATTTTGGTTTGAAGACTAGTTTAATTCTATTACAAGGAAGTAAACTTTTGTAATAGATATGTCCCTGAGTTTTGATCCATCTTTTTTATAAAAACTAAATCAGTTCTTATAGCTAAAGAAACCATTTTGACCAATCTTTGTTCAAAAAAGGTTTCTTTTTATGTATTGCTAAATTGTGCTTCCATCAACATTTATAATTAAACTTTTTTTCAAAGCTACACCACCATACATGCCCATCAACTTAAGAAAACAAATCCACCCCAAAACGAAAAAAGTGAACTTAATTATCATGAATAAATGTGGCGTGAAAAATGTTGTTATGGGCATATTTCGAAATCTTAGAGAGAATAAAAAAGATATTGTTATATTCTTAAATCTGTAATATAATGAATTTATAGAATTCTTAATATTCAGAAATTAAGTGAGGAGGAAATAATATGGCAATCGCAATGGCAGTTTTATCATTCTTAGGTGGAGTAATTCCATTAGTAGCAACACTTCTAAAAGCATTCATGTAATAGAATTCTCTGCACTTATTTATAAAAATTATCATACAAATGATCTGTATATCAAAACCGAATTGATGTGCAGATCATTTGTGTGAGCAAACTTTAAACAAGAAAAAGAATCCCAGAAATCATAAGGGATTCTTTTTCTTTATGTAATTACGGCATTAACATGTTTGCTACCGAAAAGTGGTTTTGTGTAAACCTTACATGTATGGAATATACATCCAATTTTTATAGCAAATCGTTTCTTCCGAATGGTACAATCAAGGAAGAGGAGGGGTATTATGAAGAAACATCGTTTTAGAAATCTATTTTTCTGCTTTACAGCTCTTTTAGTGTTATCTGCTTGTCAAAAGTACAACGGTAAGTTAGAACAATGGGGTAGCACTGTTGACACTGTCGATACAGCTAAACTAAAAAGAAATAACATTCCGTATGAAATAAAAGATGGTAAAGTATATATTCCCGAAGATGCCTTTAGCGATGCTACGCTGTGTTGTACATAAGCAGTGATGTAAGCCCCTTTCTAAAGGGGCGGGGTTTGTTTTGCATGGGGTAAGCACCACATGTAAAACAACCTAACAGAGCAGGTTAACCCCAAAACGAAAAAAATGAACTTTGTTGCTATAAAAGGCACAAAATTTTCGTTTTGGGGGTACTTCAAAATCTTAGCTTGATGGTGAGGCCTAATAGGTCGTTACGTAAACTTCGTATGAATACTTTATTCATACGAAGAATATATGAATTCTCCCCTTTGAGAAGGTTTATTACAGGATAAAAGGGAATATTATCCACAAAAGGAAAGGGGTAAATTCATGAAAAAAAATATATTATTGCTGGCCTTATCATTATCCCTATATCAATCCGCTTGTTCGACTGAGACAAACACTGATAATACATCTACTACTGATCAACCAAAAGGAAAAACCGCCTCAATACAACAAGAGAAAAATCGTAAGCCTATTTTCTTTCAAGGAAAGGAGATAAAGAAGATTGAGCTTATATCGACTAAAGTAAAAAACAAAAAGGCAGTTATAAACCTAGAGTTTGATCAAATTATTAAAGCCATGGAACATACAGGAATATATAAGGATCGAGAAAGAGTTATTTCTCTTTTTCTGGATGACGAGGCGAAGAACGCGATAGATTACAAGATGATTATAAATTACCAAGACAATTCTAAAGAAATATATTTAATATGGTTAGAGAAAAATCCAACCGTTATAATTGCTCGACAAGACAATGAAGAACAAAAACATCTTGAACATTACATAATAAAAGGTGAGGACGCAAATCAAATATTAAATTTGTTTAAAAATGATAATGCAACATAACTTCCAATAATGAGACGTTATGTCTACCTGACATGAATAGGGTATGCAGGATTCTTTGTTCAACTAACGGTGCGGTTTTGTTGAACAAGGTATAAAATTATTGGGAGAAAAAATAAGTACCAAAGGGATTTAATTATCCAAAGGGGGAGCACATATGACTATAAACTCAGAATGTTTAGGTTGTAGATTATCTAACCAAATTGAACCAGTAAATATTGTATTTGAAAATGAGTATGTTTGTTGTTTCCTGGACATTGAACCTTTTAACGAGGGACATACCTTAATTCTTCCTAAAAAACATTATTTAGATGTTGAAGAATTAGATATTGAAACTGCAAATGCTATTATGATAGCGTCTATGACCATTTCAAAAGCACTAAAAAAATTATTTAATCCTGATGGGATCACGATTTGTCAAAATGGTGGGAAATTCAATGATTTGACGCATTATCATATGCACGTCATTCCGAGGTTTGAAGGAGAACCTTTTTACTGTGAGGAACAAAAAAATAATATCAGAGAAAAAGCTAAGTTTTTAGAAACAAAAACTAATTTGAAAAATTTGATTGAAGAGTTATCTTGAACGAAAGAGTGCGATACTTGAACAAGGGTATCACATTTACTTCCGCTTTCGAATTTTATGTAAATAAGCTGTCCATATGGACAGCTTATTGTATTTTTTTGCTTAGTTTGGGTTTTTTCCGAAATGCTGGCGATACCCCATCGCTATCAAGCTAAGCTTATGCAAAGTCAATTTCAAGCGAGATTGTTTCTTTTTTCTAAAGGGCAAGTGTAGATGATTGAAAGATTTGCATACGAAATAAACCCTAACGGGTTTCACTTTTTTGAATTAAGCGGCTTGATTATCAGACATGGTACAATTGTAAACGACACCTAATATATCAAAGACCGTTTTTTTCTCATATCGATGAGATTTCCGCCCGTTTTGCTGTAGGAGATTGAACAGGCGAAGTAACACCTTTGATAGCTCTTGGATGTTTTTTTGTATAGTTTGGAATAAAAGAAGAAAATAGTCTTTAATCATATATATGGCTTTATACTCACTAAGCTCTCGTTTTTTCTTCATGAGGAGCAATTGGCGCATTTGAAACATGATAGAGGAACAGAGTAGAATGGCAATCAATTGACCATATAAATGGCACTCTAATCGTTCTGGTTTTATCTTTTTACAATGATGAATGTGAAAGAATGACTTCCACGTTTTAAATAAAATTTCGATTTGCCAACGCAAAGAATACCAGTCATGTACCTGTCCCATCGGGACAATATCTGTAGGGGTGTTTGTCATATATACATTGATACCACTGAGTCGTTTACTACGAGGAGAATACTTCATTCCTTTCTTTTTTTCTCTTACAGCTTGATCTTGTAATCGTTTTTGTTGTTGTTGTTTTGTTAATCGATGAACAATTACACGAGCTGGCACTTTATCAATCATTCCTACATAAGCATCAGCTATTTCACATGTTTGTCCTGGTTGAAGGGAGTTCATTAACGTCTCCATATCTATCTGTATATACTCTGTACCCTTCTTAATTCTTCCGTCTTGAAAATAATCAGGGTTAGAATTTTTTTGATAAATACGTGTATTCGACTTGATACGAGAGATATAGTAGGCCTCTTTATCTTGTATATATTGAAGGTCTTTTAAATGAAAATAACCTAAATCTCGGATACATAAATCATTCGCTGTCACAGTTGGGGCACACAGAGAGCCGTAAGTGCGATCATGTTGTTTACCTGGACCTGTATGAATATGTAGGAACTGTCCACTTAACAAATCATACTCAAGTTGAATTTTCATCCCAGCTGTATGGCTACATCCTCCTGCACCTGGATAAACCGATGAAAATAC
>NZ_CATKPV010000100.1:0-4427 GCF_949768135.1 Bacillus sp. IT-79MI2
ACCCGCCTTGTGTTACTTTCACCTTAACAGTTCCTTTCCCTTCAGAGTTATCAAACCCTAATAAACCACCGTTTGGAGAGGAGATGGTGTTAGAACCAGGAGAAAGACGAAATGCTTTTCCCCCTTCTTTATCATATTCATTTGTCCCAATAGTTGCTCCAAGCTTTTCTAATCCTGATAGTCCCGATACTTCAATTGTGACTTGCTCATTCGGTTTTACATAAATTCCTGTTGGCACATAGTTTCGTTGCTCACTTCTTCTTTCTCTTGCTGCTTCACCCATATAATGTCCTGTACTTGGAAGTTCAAACTTTCTCTCTTCATATTGTGCCTGGGTTTGTGTAGTTTCAGCATAAATGTTCAAATTATTTACAGTCATAGATGTAAATAATGTCGTTGTCAAAACAGCAGATGTCATAAGTACTTTCATTGGTTTTTGTAATCTATGATTCTTTCTTCTACTCATATAAATCAGTCCTTTCATTTAAATCCATTCTAACGTTCATACGAAACGTCGATTTCCTCACTAGCCCTTTGTATCCTTTTATTACGTTAATACAATAAAAATTCTTCTTACTATGGCTACTTCTTAAATTTACTTATCCCCCCTCTCTTATTTCATACAAGTCAAAATTATACCTATATATAATTTTGAAAGGGAGCATCTGACCGCGTATAGAAACGGTCATGACTTTTCCCACCACATCAATATGAGAAAGCAAGTGCAGATCATGTTGTATTCTGCATAGTAGGTATGTCGAAGAATTGAAATGGATATATATGGCTGTTACTTCCATTAAAACATTATAGACTTTGAGTATAAACCTCTAATCTAGCATATAGTAATTCTAAGTTAATACCATTACCTAATACGCAAATATGTAAAATTTCATATTTTATATTCAGTATATGGGTCTCGCCACATCACTATCAAGCTAAGGTTATGAAGTACCCCGTAAATGAAAATCTTTATCTATCTACAATTATTTATAACAATTTAGCTCATTTTTTTAGTTTTGGGTAACAACGAATTTCTTAAGTTGATGGGCATGTGGCGGGACCCCATGATCTATTTTATTTTATCTGTTTGTGGATTTTCAATTGTCTTTTATGGGAGTTTTTCTACCTTTGTTTGTTATTCTGTATAACTCACATTTGTAATACGATCCGTTGCCGCAACTGTCATTCGTAACTGTTTGTTACCTTGCTTGTAAATGTAAATTGACGTTCCATCTATTCCAGACTGTACATCTACTGGTAATGGTAGCAATGAATCATATTTCATAAAGTTCGTTCCGATCACTAATTGATTAGCTACATCCTGGGATAATTGTCTGTTGTTCACTTCTTCCAATTGTTCTTTTTGTTGTTGCTCTATCTTTTGTTCATTTTCCCATTCTTGTTTTACGTGGTCACAAGTTATCTGTGCTTCTGGACTACCACAATATTTCGGTTCGGATTCTTGTTTCGCCGCTTCTTCCTTCGCTTTCACCTGAGCCGTTTTGTTGTCTTCGGTTGTCTGCGCCTCTTGTGTAGTTTCAACGGCTGGCGTTTTTACTTCCTCCACTTGATCTTTTTCCTGTTGTTCTGCTTGCTTTTCGTCTTTCGACATAACGACTTTGTTAGATTGATCCGTTGTTTTATTACCACACTCTTTTTCCATCTTACCTAGATAATGGTATTTCATAGTTTCATCAGTACCGACCGTGACCCAGTGCTCATATTTTTCTTTAGCTTCGATACATTCCGGGCTCTCAGCGTCTTTTTTTACTGATCCGCCTATAAACGGTATATCTACTTTAAGTCCAGACATGACAGCGGCCCCAGTCCCAAGTAAAAATCCAGCTACTAAAATTCCGGCCGTGCATATGATTACTTTTCCGAACATTTTCACGCTTGTTTTCCTCTCTAATGTTGTTACTTAACCTTTTCAATTATCTACCATATTTCAACCTCCTGCAAATTTGTTGAACGCTATCCGCCAAAACTGGCGAATGCCTATTACGCTCAATTTTGCACCTATTTTGGGTACGGAAACGATTCTGGGTATGATGGTTCGTGGTAAACAGCAACTCGTTTACAAACAAGCAGTTTCAACCATTACTACATAATACATATGAGAATGATTCGAGCATTTCTTAACATTTTCTCAACATTACATTATACATATATATGATATTATGATAATAAGTAATTCTCTTTATCTTACTTCTATATATTTGTTGTTTCCTGTTGCAGAATCCTTATCATAAGGATTCTATTTTTTGTACCAAAAGGTATGAAAATAATTTTAGGTTTATACCGAAAACAAAACACACCTTTTGGTACACATTAGCTATAAGAATTTAATGATTAATTTTACAAATTATAAAAAGTCATGAACTTAGTTTTACTTTCTATTATATACAAATAGTTAGGGGGCAATATCATAGGATAAAGATTGTTCCAAATATTCACCCGGAACTTTCTGATAAGTTAAAAAATCTAACAACAAAACGTTTAAAATATGCTAAAATACAATTACATTTGAAAAAGAGTAGTGGGTTCAAGTTGTTATTTACATGAACTCCAAAGAAAAAAGCCAAATTCTGTATAGATTTGGCTTTTTTCTTTTTATGCATTTGTAGCTAAAAATAGCATGGTCTTTAAATCCTTGTTAGGGGCAAGAATTTAAAGAAGAGTTTAGCTTAATTATGATTTTACATAAATTACATATTATAGTAAATTGATATTATTTGTACTAAATATTGTAAAAATACAGGAATTTAATCCTTATATTATTTATGCGCAAAGTCATAATTAGTGAGTTTTACAAATGAACCGTCCTAAAAAGCGAGCGAGCGTTTACAAAGGTATACCATTACAGATATATAGAAAACTATAAAAACCACGTCTATAAATGTCTACTTCCTGATTTACAGATGTCTGTTTACTTTCCACTCGCAAGATTATGAAAAAAATATAATTCTAACAATAACCTTGTTCATAACTTAAAAAGTTTTGAATACAGCTTCGGGATGTGATAAAATCAATACTGTAAATTTAGGAGATAAATAGCACTTGTTTTAAGTGCTATTTTGCACTATAGGTAAACATAAAAAAGCTATCAATTCCATGATAGCTTTTTTATGTTTATTTAATTCCGATAACCAAACTATCTCGTGCAGCTTCCACTACTTCAGTAGAAATAGTATTAAGATGATTAATCTCAAGTATTCTCTCAATCTGAGTGAAAAGCCTCTGTATAAGTCTGAAGTTTCCTCCAGTAATTTTAATGATACTTGTAATTGCTTCGTAATCAGAAAAATCTTCAAGTTTTATAGAAAGCCCTAGCTCTTTCCATTTATACTCTAAAATATGATGCGTTTCATCCTTACTTAGTTTATCGAATTCGTGAGCAAAACCAATTCTAGAATAAAGTTGAGGATATCGAGCTAATCGTTTCTCTATACCAGGCATCCCAATTAATATCATAGCTAGGTCATTACGGTCATAAATATCCCTGAGTTGTTCTAAATTTTGAAGTTTTAATCGATCAATTTCATCAACAATAATCAAGTCGATACCTTCATAAGAATTAGTAGTATACTCTCCTTCGCCTCTATTAATCATTTTATACATAGTTCTAACCAAGTTTATTCTAATTCCAATAGTATGAATATCATCCGTCATTTTAGTAGCACGTACTGCTGGAGCTGTATAAAAAATACTTCTTGTTTCGAGTATCTTTTCATCTGCATTTAATCCAATTTCATCTGCTTTTTTATAAGCTATTTGCTTCTCTATACAATCCCAATTTGAATAATATCTTGAAGATAACGTTTTTCCAACCCCAGGCAGTCCATAACAAATACCGATATACTTATATTTGATGCAAGCGTCGCAAAATTCCGCAAACCTTTTATATTCTTTTGTTTCAATAAAATTCTGCATTTTAGTCATTGATATACCTCTTAAGTTTAGACTTTTTAGAGCTAGATTTATTCGACTGAGCCTTCCAACCATTTTGCTTTGACATGACTATTTCTTCTACAACAGTTTTTCTAGATTCTAGTTGATTTTTTAAATTTTTTCGTACGTTATTTCGTGCAGAAACAACGTCTTTTAAGTCCACTGTGTAGTTAGAAATCTCTGGTGAAATAGCGGTACATAAGTATTTATCTTGATAAAATACACGAATTTCTGCAATATCTCTTGGATCATAACGAATAATGACGGTTTCACCAACATATGCAGCTAAGTTAGTATCAATATATCTTAAACCTTGAAAACGAATACCATCTGAATGAACTTTTCTTGTTTTAGCTAAATTTAATAATAACAAATCCAAACTCTCTAAACTTTCTGGCATATTAGGTAAAAATCCAGATTCATTCCATGCAAGTATTGGCTCTTTCTTTGTTGTACCATGAATTCTATGATGATAG
>NZ_CATKPV010000101.1:0-4351 GCF_949768135.1 Bacillus sp. IT-79MI2
CCTCCTTACTGTTTGACTTTCTGTACCTAAAGTATACGTGTTCATTTATGTTAAAAACAATTAGTAAAATTCGATTAAAAAAATTGCAAATTACCACACGATTTAACCTTTTTATTTTACAAATTTTAAAGTATAAAAAGATTTCATCATCTATTTAGATGCCTTAGAGATAGTATTTTAAAAACAAATGTAAACACAAAAAGGAGTGATTATAATCACTCCTTTTTAGTACATCATTTACTGATAAATAAATTAACTAACCGCTCTACCATTCTTTTAACATATATAACCTTATTTATTTCCAAATTCCATTTGCCCATTCAGGATGATCGATAAATGGATTCCGGTTATGTTGATACTTTGTATAAATAATTTCATTACGCTTTCTCTCAATGTCATCAACAGGATCTTGCTCATTCCATTTTAGCAAAACAGATAGTTTTCCCATATATGGATCTTTATTGTTATTCACTCGCTCATTAAGTTCTAAATCTACTTCACCGCTATCCCCTTCATAACGAACAGCCATGTAAAATAACATTCTCGCAATATCGCCTTTTACACTATCACGAGGTTCCCAAGAATCATTATCGTATTTACATTCTGTCGCTTCTGGATGATTCACACCACCGTTATCAAAATCTAAGTTGCCACGTGAGCTATTGACAGATACATCTGTAGCTCTTAAATGATGCAAGTCCGTCCCTGGTCCTGCAGCCGTCCCAAAATCACCGTGCGATTTTGCCCAAACATGTTCTCGGTTCCAATTATCTACTCCTGAACCATTTGTAAATTTCCCTTGCGAACGCCCTGTATATAAAAGGAGCACATTATTTTTATTATTTGGATCTTCATCAGTATCCCTTAGCGCTTCCCAAACCGCACTGTATGATATCTTTGTATGATGATCAATAATGTTATGAAGCTCCTTTTTTAATTCTGAACCCGTTTTCCCCTTCGCGCTATTATAATATGTATCATCATAATTAGTTGCAGTTACCGCTTGATTTACTTTTGAAGATGAAGAAGCTCCTTCACCATATACGGTATCTGTAAATGATAGGGATGAAGAACCTAGAATAAAAAATGAAGAAATAGTAAAAATAGCAAGTTTTGTATTTCGGAACACCATATAAACATATCCCCTTTAAAATTTAATTTTAACTAATGAACGAAAAAATTTCTTTCTAAACACATGAATTAATTTAAAACTACATACACATTTTCTCTCTCTATACGTTAGAAAATTCTATTCAGCCTGTATAAATTTCCAAGCTTTTGGTGTATCTGCTTTCTTTCCTAACACAATCCAGCTCTTTCCATTACCATTTTCTTGATAATTGACTGGATAACCATCTGTATATAAGAAATATTCAGCTGAATTATTCGGATTTGGATACACTTTAAACTGTGCAGTATTTGCTTTTTGTTGCGCAAGATGTACCCAATTTGTCATGTTAGAGTAATTAAGAAATACGTAATTATCATAATTGGATTGCGTCATTTTCAGCAGTACACTTTCTCCTCGATGAAGGATACCATTATTATCTTTGTCAAATACAAACTGAACTGGTGTACCATGCACTTTATTATCATCTACGTGATTAGATAATAGTGCGTAGTCATTCCTTGCATACACTTCAAAGGTCAAACCTCTATTTAGAAACTCACTTGGTGCTACGACGTATTTTTTATTTTCTTGTATTGCTTCTCCCTTAGAGTCTTTCACTATAGTATTTTCTATATCTTCAGCAGCAGTTTTGCCAACAAATGTGTTAAACCATAAATGAATAAATCCCGCTGTATTTCTTTGAGCTTTTTCTAAACTTCTCTGAACAGCTGGCATAACTTCTTCTTGCCAAAGAGCATTGTTTCCCTTATTGTATTGAGATTTAATATTATCATTGGTAATATTCATAATTTCTGCCTTTGCAAGTTTAGCGGTTTCATGTATCCACTGTTTCGGATCATTAGAATCGACTAAATGATATGTTCCCTTGTCATCCTTCACTTCAAATTGTGTCTGGATAGTAGTCACATAATTCTCAAAAGCGCTATGAAACTTTAAGGCACTCATATCGACAGCTGTAAAATTAGCAGCGTGCATTGGCTGAGTAGCATCTGTGAAGTAGTGCGTCGCAACACCTAAATAATAAAAAGCTTGTTTTCGGTCATCCTTCTTAAAGTATTCACCTGCTAATTTAAAATATTTATCTCCTTGCGAGAGAGCTGTTGGTTCTTCTTCCCCTTTATAGTTCTTTCTCGTATCAGGATCATAGAAATGTGATTTCCATCCTCCCCTAATTAGCCCGTCAATGCCAATTGTACCTGTACCTCCATCGTTAAATTCATCAAGGTAATCGGCATCATAAAGACCTCTTTCAAATAACTCCTTATATTCAGGAGTATTTAAAAATTGCAATTCATTTTCTTGAACTGTCTTATCTTGATTACGACTCATAATTTGAATCGCATTTTGTGCAATCCATAAATGTGTACTTTCATTTGAATGATGCGGATGCTCTGCAGACCATCTTTTCACACGTTTGTGTTCTTGATGGTCTTGGTTTTCTTGTTTCATTACTTCTCCTATTCCACAAGCTTGTACTTCTGCTGGGATTACTACAGTACCAGAAGCTATCGCTGTGACAAGAGCCATTGTACATAATTTCTTTTTCATACGATTCTCCTAAATCTTAATTTCATCAATAACGTAAACGATTTCACCTTTAAGCAAAGATACCATTTTACATTATAAATGTAATTTAATAATAACCTATGTATTTCAATTTATTTATGCAATTATACATATTTAATTACTAGCTAAAATAAAGAAACAGTTCACAAGAAAAATCTCTATGTAACAAAATATAAAACAGAAGATTAAAAACGAGAGTACCTATCGTTTTTAATCTTCTGACACGTTAGCTAAGAAACCATTTCATTATTCTACTTAAATAAGCGACAGAACATATTCCTGATAGGAATTCCCCTTGTGTCAATCCTTTATGTATACGAATTTGTCGGATTCTTTCTCCAATTTGCATGTCTGTTCCCCTCTACCTTTAGTGAATCAAATGCTATTCTTAATCTAATACATTTTCGGCTGCTATTTTAAAATATTTTGCAGATCGTTTATATGCACGGCTATCATAAAGATGATTTCCTAGTTCAAGAGCCAACTCTCGAACTAAAGAATATTGCTTTTTTTCTAGCCCTATTTCAATTGCTTTTTCCATATTTCTCTCAAAACTATCATCATTTCCCCTTAGTTTAGATATTTGGGCTTTAAATCCATAGAGTTGAACATGTGCATAAGGTATATCACAAATAGATAGAATATCAAATGCATCATCTATCAGTTTATTAACAGTTTGCCAGTCTTTTCGCTCTATATGAATTTCTATTAAATTCCGTAGTATATACACCTTATCAGCTGTTCGCGGGAGATGGTCACTCAGTTCTAAACTTTTTTCATAATATGGAATCGCATTCGCAAAATCTTTCAAGCCTTGATAGATTTTCCCATAATTATATGCAGTCAAACATACATTCAAAGGATTGTTATTCGTCTTCACTTTATTTTCTGCTTGTTTCAAAGATTCAATAGCTTGTTCTGGTAGTTTATCCTTGTTATATTGCATTGCAAGAAGTATTAACACATATATTTTTTTTGCTCATCATTAAATTTTTCATACAATTTATAGGCTTTTTTGGCATACATGCGACTAATACTTTGATCCTTATCAAGGTTCTGACGTACATGACTTATGTTGTAATATATATGAGCATGTTGCACCGTTTCTTCAGGACCAAGCATATTTTCAATCTTCTTGTAAATTTCATATGCGGTAACATAGTCTCCTTTATTAAAAAAGTATACCCCTCTAGCCATTAGATAATATATATAATCTTCCTTATCTTGTGTTTCTATTTGTTCCGGAATCACTTGCGAAGCTTGATCAACAAGTGGTGCTACATATAATAAGTTATGGTTTCGAGCATGATAGTATATGAGAACACCATAAGTCTTTAATAATAAGGGAATTGAGTCTGTATCACGAACATACAGTTCTAACGAAGATAATTCTGTTTCCGTTATCCTTTTATCTTTTTTATACTTATCGCATATTTTAAGAATGCTAGATTCTACTCCCTCATTCTTTCCGTCTATTAGAAAATCCGAATCAAAATTGAGCTTTTGAGAAACCTTTTTTAAAAATGAAGTAGACGGTTTAACTTGTCCATTTTCTATTCTACTTAAATAAGCGATAGAGCATATTCCTGATACAAGTTCCCCTTGTGTCAATCCTTTATGTATACGAATTTGACGGATTCTTTCCCCGATTTT
>NZ_CATKPV010000102.1:0-4202 GCF_949768135.1 Bacillus sp. IT-79MI2
GCCTCACCATATCATTCCGGGAATTCTATACGTTTAGACACATTTTTGTCATGATTACCTCCTTTTGCTGTACGCTAAGAGATATTTGTTCAGAAAATCTTATGTTTATGAACAGAGCATAGAATTCAATAATATCAAGGTTTTCTAGCTATAATCACGTTCATAAAGTGTGTACATAATTCAATGTTCAATTAATCTTTGAATTTTATCTTTCTGAACATGTATTTATCTATTAAAGATACTGCCAGGATAAGGTTTTGTATCCCTTAGCGTACAATTTTCCCAGAATGATATAGTGACCCCATACAGGTATTGAATATTTCGCAACAAAAGCTTGGAGAGCTAAAAACCCTCAAACACAAGAGTATCAAGAATTTATGCAGAAATACATTCGGAATATCAATATAAAATTTATAAAAGTAAAGGCTCATAGCGGTAATGAATTCAATGATTTAGCGGATCGCCTTGCAAAATATGCAACGAATCTATAAAAATAGTTAGGTATGAATCCTATAATTGAAATTTGTATATAATTTTACATACTGTATTAATTAATAAAAAGAAAACCGACCAACACCATCTTCAGGGGTTGCTTCTTTTGTTTACTCTTCGATACAATAGACATATAGAATACCGAAAAGAAAGGTGACTCTAACCATGAATCAACCTTTAGTGAATTTACGAATCGATTTTGCTTTTAAACAATTATTTGGTGTACAAGGACAAGAAGAATTACTCGTTTCTTTTTTAAATGCAATCTTGCATGAGTCTTTATCTACACCGATTATATCGCTGAAAATTGAAGACCCGCATTTGCATAAAGAATATGAAGAAGACAAATTATCCATACTAGATATACTTGCCACACTTCAGGACGGAACAAAGGTAAATGTAGAAATTCAATTGAAAAATACACAAGAAATTGTAAAACGTTCCTTATATTATTGGAGTAAATTGTATACGTCTCAATTAGACAAAGGGATGTCGTATCGTTCTCTACGAAAGACCATTGCGATTAATATATTAGACTTTGATCTCTTTCCTAATTATGAAGAGATGCACACAGTTGGACAGTTTTGGAGTCAAGAGCAGAAACAAGTCTTACTGGATGATTTAGAAATACATTTTATTGAAATTCCAAAATTGCTTCAGCAATGGAGAGAAGAAAAAATTAATCTGTGGGAAAATGAATTTGCTCGTTGGTTACTCTTGTTACCGGCACATGAAGATGAACATTTAACCCACACATTGGAGGATATCGCCATGAAACAAGACCCAATGTTACAGAAGGCAATCCATAAATGGGAGAATATGAGTCAGAGTAGTTCATTCCGCTTAGCATATGAAGCTAGAGAAAAGGTATTATTTGATGAACAAGCTAAATTGGCACATGCTCGTGAAGTAGGAAAAGAAGAAGGGATTCAAGAAGGGAAAATCCAATTGATTCAAGGTATGCATAAAAATGGAATGGATATAGAAGATATAGCGAAGTTTACCAATATGGATGTTTCGGAAGTGCGTAATATTTTAAGACAATAACAAACATATATAAAGTCCATTTCTCTCCAGTGGCTCCAAAAGTAAAGAACCGTTGCCGTATGCCCTTTACGAGGTACCGCCAGCATTTTCCGAAATGCTGGCGGTACCCCATCGCTATCAAGCTAAGACTACATTAGGAATTTTTCAGGAGAGTTTTTTTACTTTTTATAGGGGTACCGCCACATCGCTATCAAGCTAAGGTTAGGAAAGATCAGTTTCAGAAGAAATTTTTTTCTTTTTCTAAAAATCAGTGTAGATCATTGGAAATTTTGCATATCAAATAAACCCTAACGGGTTTCACTTTTTTATTAAGCTGCTTGATTGTCCGACATGGTACAATTGTAAACGACACCTAATATATCAAAGACTGTTTTCTTCTTGTATCGATGAGATTTTCGTCCGTTTCGCTGTAGGAGGTTAAACAGACGAAGAAGAATCTTTGATAATCCTTGGGTGTCTCTTTGTATTGCTCGAAACAGAAGAAAAAAATAGTCCTTAATCATATATATGGCTTTATATTCACTCAGCTCTTGTTTCTTTTTCATGAGAAGTAACTTCCGCATTTGAAACATAATAGAGGAACAGAGTAGAATGGCAATCAATTGCCCATACAAATGGCATTCCAATCGTTCTCGTTTTATCTTTTTACAATGATGAATGTGAAAGAATGATTTCCACGTTTTAAATAAAATTTCGATTTGCCAACGTAAAGAATACCAATCATGTACTTGTCCCATCGGGACAATATCTGTAGGGGTGTTTGTCATATATACATTGATACCACTAAGTCGTTTACTACGAGCCGAATACTTCATTCCTTTCTTTTTTTCTCTTACAGTTTGATCTTGTAATCGTTTTTGTTGTTGTTCTTTTGTTAGTCGATGAACAATCACACGAGTTGGGACTTTATCAGTCATTCCTACATAAGCGTTGGATATTTCACATGTTTGTCCTGGTTGAAGAGAGTTCATTAAAACCTCCATATCTATCTGGATATATTCTGTACCTTTCTTGATTCTGCCATCTTGAAAATAATCAGGGTTAGGATTTTTTTGATAAATACGTGTATTCGATTTGATACGTGAAATATAATAAGCCTTTTTCTCTTGTATATGTTGAAGATCTTTCAAATGAAAATAACCTAAATCTCGGATACATAAATCATTCGCTGTTACAGTTGGGACACACAGGGAACCGTAGGTTCGATCATGTTGTTTACCTGGACCTGTATGAATATGAAGGAACTGTCCACTTAATAAATCATACTCAAGCTGAATCTTTACTCCCGCTGTATGGCTGCATCCTCCTGCACCTGGATAAACGAATGAAAAGGGATCTGGGAGTTGAAAAGCAGTGGAATCTAAAATACGAATACGCTTGAAAACAGAAGTGTATGGAGAAGAAATCGGCATAGATGAGGCTAATTTTTGGTTTAGTAGTTCAGCTAATATGTGTTGTAAAAATTGGACAGCTGCTTTATTAAATCGTTGATTCAGTCCCTCGGGACTAATAAGTACTTCTGTTGATGCTTCTAAACTGCTAGATAACTGAGTTAAAGAAGTCGTAGCAACATTTTGGCTCATCCATACACATAAAGCGACTAAATCTTTTGCTTGGTACTTACTGGTGCGTTGCACAAAACCAACATCTCTAGCAAGATTTTGTAAGATATTTGGGGATAAGAAGCTTTGAATTTCTTGAGCAAATAATTGTAATTCATCAGATACAGAAATTGACATACAAAAACGCCATCCTTTCCTATGATTCTACAGAAAGAATAGCGTTTTTTCATGCTATGGATACAAAATTATCTTAAATTGATAATGATGTGGTGCTATCCCAACTTAGAATGTGAGTGCTCAATATTGAAGTAGTAAGTAGCTTAAAGACCTATTTGAATTTAATTAAATATAGATGTACAATAAGAACAAAGGGGAACATACGTTTTAATTAGGGGGGGAGATTATGACAAAGAAAGCGCTTTTAGTTATAGATGTTCAAAAAGGGATGTTTCAAGAAGGAAATGTTGTGCATAAGGGAGACAGATTACTACAAAATTTGAATGAATTATTAGCCAAAGCACGCTCTAAGGAGATACCAATCTTTTATATACAGCATAATGCACCTGTTGGGAAACCTTTAGAATACGGAACAAACGGTTGGGAGATTCATCCAGAAATAACGCCAACCAAAAAAGATGTCATCATTCAGAAAAGCACTCCAGATTCGTTTTTTAATACATCTTTAGAGGATGAACTCAAAAAACAAGGAATTGAACATTTATTTATCACTGGAATTCAAACAGAAGCGTGTGTTGATACAACTTGTAGAAGGGCATTTAGTATGGGGTATAAGGTTACTTTGGTTTCAGATACACATAGTACATGGGATTCTGAAGAAATCACTGCTGAACAAATTATTAACCATCATAATGGTGTGTTACGTTGGTTTGCTGATGTTTATTCAAGCATAGATATTAAATTTTGATTATACATAAATCTATTAAGTTAATGAGGACTTAGGTAAGACTGCAAATATGAATTGAAAACGCACAGATTTTATAATCTGTGCGTTTTTATATGTATTAGGAAACTTATTAAAGAATTTCATATAGGTAATCAATCAAGTCCTGTTTATATAGGTGAGATTTAGGGGTACCGCCA
>NZ_CATKPV010000103.1:0-4181 GCF_949768135.1 Bacillus sp. IT-79MI2
TACCCTTGGACGTGGGCTTCGAATGGAATGACTGAAGTCACTGTTAATATATATTCTTTAGCTGCACAAAAACAATTATTCCCGAATCAACCAACACGTTTAGAAAAAGAGGGGGATTACGATAGAGCCTCTAAATACTTAAAACAAACAGATAAAGAGTATAAAAATATTGATGACTTGTTTGTGAAACTTGTTATGTTTTGGCAACTTCATTTAGCATATGGGGAAGATTTTTATCCGAACCTTCACAAACTATATCGAGAGTTACCAAAGGATAAACTTCCAGAAACTGATGAAGATGAAATACAAGCATTTATTTTCAATACATCGAAAGTAGCGAAACAAAATGTACTTCCATTTTTTGATCAATGGGGACTGAAAGCATCACAAGAAACGAGAAAAAAAGTGGAAGCATTGAACTATCCAACATTAACTGCCCCTATATGGGAAGCGACGGATGCGAAACCTGTTAAACCAATTGCCGCGTATGGTCCAAGAAAATAATGAAAGCAAGTGTGTGATCTAGCTAGTAATGCAATCGATGACAATCCAAATACAATTTGGCATAGCTAATAGAGCACATCATATAATTCCTTATAAACAAGGGAGATTACGTAAGTACATAGAGAAATATGGTATAGATGGGAATTTAGCCAGCATTTATCTAAATCATTGACAGTTATACATGCACGGGTTCTGGTGCAAAGATTGTATTTATTTGGGTTCTGGTGCAAAAATCATTTGATAGAGACATAGAAACCTACATAGACTGTTCAATGGCAGATTATGATGCAATTCCAAACAATTTATGTATGAACCTAACTTCATTTTGGGCAGACTTCACCTGTGGGTGAAGTTGTCCTTTTTTCATCATATGCATGGTTTCAACGCCACTCAATATAGAAGTGGCTGTTTCATATGACTTGAATCCTAACATAGAACGCACACGTTTCTTAATGAAACGGTGATCCTGTTCCACTATATTATTGAGATATTTAACTTGCCTTATTTGTATGCCATCAGGCATACGTTTCTCTTCTTTTAATTCTTGAATTGCTACAGGATAGGCTGGGTTCTTGTCTACTGTTATAACGCGAGGTTTACAAATATGAGAAGCAGCCAAGGCTTTCTTGAAAAAGCGCTTGGCTGCTTGTTTATCTCTTGATTCACTGAGATAAAAATCAATGGTATTTCCTTCTGAATCGACTGCGCGATATAAATACATCCATTGACCTTTTACTTTCACATACGTTTCATCGACTCTCCAGGAATCATTTGTTGTCTTAAGATGACGTCGTACTCTTTCATCTAATTCAGGTCCATATTGATGCACCCAACGCATAATGGTGGTGTGAGCAATAGACAAACCTCGTTCCTCCATCATTTCCACCAAATCACGAAAACTTAGGTTGTACCGTAGGTACCATCTTACCGTTAATAAGATAATATCAGGTTGATAGTGCTTCCATTTGAAGAAATTTTCCTTTTTCATACCGATCACACACCTTTTTTAGAGTAATAGTATCAGTATGTCCAAGATTTAGAGATTATTTGCAATTCCCCTGAAGTTTTTGCACCAGAACCAAGAAAAGCAATGTTTAAATGATTTGGAGAGCCAAAATCTAAAGTTGAATAAAATAATCACTCAAATTTTGCGTTTAGGAAAAAAGCGGGTGTTCAGATTCGTTTGTATGACGAGATAGGGGGCAAATTAATGCAATTATATTAAATAAAGCTAAGCGCTTATAAAGAAGAAGATAGAGCGTTATAAGTGATTTTGGTTAAATCTGTAGATATTTTATTTTATTTTTCATAAGAATAAATGTAAAATTCTACATACCGTATTTATAATAAAAAACAAATTAACCGAATTTAGGGGTTTCCTTGCTTTTTGTTTGGAGTGCTGGCTCGTCGTGTGGGGACGAAACCCCACGTACTAAACGTATCAAAATTTTGAGTAAGAACTATTTTTGAACGAATGATCTAAGCGGTTCGGCTCGTATAATTGCTAGTCCAAGTCGAGAACAATTGCTTTTCTTTTTGTCCTTCGGCTTGGCGAAAAAAGCGAATCGAGCCGAAAAAAGTTTGGCAAGGATTGTTTTTTACTGCAGTAACGAAGTGGAGCAGTAAAAAACAAAAAATACTACCTGTTCCTTGCGGAACTTTTAGCTTTTTCAGGTTTAGGGTTTTAAAGCCCGCCCACCGCCATTAAGGGGTAGCATCCCGAAAATGCGGATTTACAACGTTAAGTTGTTTATAGTATTAAAAATGAATAACTTAACAACGATAAGGATTTTAAGACAAGTCATACGAGACAGTCGCAAACCTTATTTGAAGCAAAATCAGTTAAGTGTCAATAGAGTAAACCCTATTGATACAGGGATTTCTACCTTGACGTTGTAAATCCGCAAAATCCTGATGCTACCCCATATAGTATCTGTTTCTAAAGCATTTCTATTATGAGAACAGAAACGATGTGCGTTTTCAAAGTTTTTTTTCACTACTAGATTCTCCCTTTTTTTGTTTTTGCTTTTATATCTTATAATGAATATTGTATTCGTAGAGAGTTTACATAATGTCCTATTATAAGAAGTTAGATATTCCCATAGTCCCCATGATACTAACATTCTGTGCATGACTTAAGATCTATCCTTCTATTTTACTTTCTAGTAATTCTTTTATATATTGCGTTTAGATGTTCAGGTGTTAAACTATTTGTATATTATCTAAATATCCATCTGAACAGAAAAACAAGGAAACCCTTGTTTTTCTGTTCAGATGTTCAGATGTTTAGATGTTTAGAAGGATGGTGATCTGAACAGTGCAACAAAAAGACTGGTTATCAGCTGAAGAAGTAGCCAAGGAAATAAAAGTATCAGCTATGACTATAAAACGAAACTGTCAAACCTACGGTAGTTTTTTAAATTTCCAACAAGGTGAAAAGAACAAGTATTTAATTCATCAAGAATGTATACCTGTTTTTCAATTTATAGCTAAAATGAGAAATAAAAGAAACCTCCAAACAAAACAAATTATTAAGCTCCTCAGTAAAGAAGGATTACCTGAATATATAGACATTGAACCTATCCAAATAACTAAACAACAACCTGAACAGATCCAAGTAGGAGAAGTAGTTGTAGCTATTCAGGAATTGGATAGAATTGTTGCTGAAAGAGTATCTGAACTGCTTAAAAAACATGAAGAAAATTTAAAGGAATGGTTAACTGAACAGCAAAAACAACAACAGGATTTTCAAAAAATTGATGAACGTGATCAAAACCTAATGGCTATGATCCGTGAAAACCAGGAGACTAAAAAATTGATTGCAGCCACCCAACAAAAAAAGTGGTGGCAATTTTGGAAATAGAAAAAGCCTTGCTTATATGCAGGGCTTTTTTATACAGAATTCTATACAGATTTTTGTACTAGTGAGGTAATTTTTCCCAAATCACCGAAAAGGGGGAATAAGATTGATTCATTATAAATTTATATGTTATTTCAAAAAGTACACTTTATGACAATGCTGAAAATCTAGACTATTTCATTTCAAAAATACAACTTAATAATGTTTGAAACATGTCAATGCAATTGTATATATTTTGAAATGCATATTTTAAAAAGCACCCCAAAATCTTTATTGATAAGGATTTTTCACAATACGTTTTTCTTATTCCCCCTTTTCGAGGGGATAGGCAAAAACACCCTAAAAGAAAAATTCATTATAAACAGAAATTTTTTCTAGAATAACTGATTATCGACATTAAATTATGCAATTTTTCATGATGTTACAAATTTTTTCGTTTTCTCTTTTTTCGACAGCAATAGACAGTATACTACTTTTTAAAAGCGCTTAGTATTTTTAGAAATTATACGAGGTAAATATCATGAAAAACAAAAAAAGAAGAGCTACAGTTGCATTAATAATAGGATTATAAAGTACATTTTTCTTGAGTGGCTCCAAAAGTAAAGAATCGTTGCCGTACCCCTTATTAACAATACAAAGAAAGGGAACCTGCTACATCCTCATATGCAATATTGCATATGAGGATGTATTGATAAAACATAAGCACTTACTATAATATAAATCACATCGTAGCAACAACAAAAGGAGGTGAAATCATATGGCAATCGCAATGGCAGCTTTAAAATTTATCGGTGGGATCCTTCCACTCGTACAGGAA
>NZ_CATKPV010000104.1:0-3561 GCF_949768135.1 Bacillus sp. IT-79MI2
CGTCCCGTTTTCGGGGTTCACTTCAATGTGTCAAGGGTTTGTGCCTCTTAGTAAAGAGACATATATTGGTCGCGTTCCCATTGGTGAACTTGTGTGCGGAACAAAAATCAATAAAGATTTGTATCTATTAAGCTATGCATAAATGTTGTAGTACCAATGTTTAACGACAATTGTTTGTATATTGACTCTCGATAATATTCGTTTGCTTTTGAAATAAATATGGTCAAAATATGGTCATTAAACGGCCGACAAAACATAGCCTGCTTTTGCGGGTTTTTCTTCTCTATTTTCTTATTACGGATAAACTTTGATATGACAAGAAAGATATGTGGGCGAATTGTGGGTAAAAAACACCTAGCAAAAGTTTGCTTAAATTTGGCATTATGTTGCTTTTTTGTTTCCACAAAGGAGACAAATATTAATGAAGAAACTTGTGGACCTCGGCATGATCCGCCAGGTATCTATGAAAAGTAATTCTGATATGATGCAAACTGCTAATGCTATAGTAATTCGACCTATTGTGGAAGAAGTGTCCGACAAGGAACCTACTAAAAGTCCTACAAAGTGTCCTACCATTAAAACACCCCCTGTTTCCTTAAAACAAAATATAAAAGATATAAACAAACGTAATAGTAATGAGAATAGTAATACTACTGAAGAGAATATTAAACAAGCTGATTTTGTTGCTCACTGGGTTCCAGAACGTTTCGTTTCTTTAACTAGCTCTTTTTATTCTGAATCAAAAACAATTCAAGAACTGTGGAAGGTTGTAAGACAGTGTAATAGAGTTGTTAATTACACAACAGGTGATAAAGCATTTACTAAAGACCAGGAGCTTACTATTGGCTTAAAAGCTATTAAAGAGTTTGTTATGAAAGTGAAGTCTGGAATAAAAATGAAGTATGGTAAATTTGCTTATTTCAATGGGATTGTAAATAACTTAATGGACAAGTTCTACTTCGATAAAGAGTTTATGGGATTATAAAAAAGCTCCCAAACGCTGAGGAACCAATAAGGGAATTTTTTTAAAAAGCATATGGGGCGGGATTTTCTACAACCGTAATACATTTTTTCATATTGTTAAAACACTCAAAATTTCTCTTAAGGATGGGAAATCTTCATATCTTATTTATATAATTCATGTTATGGTACAATATGTTAATTAATTACAATACTTTCTAAAAGGAGGATACATAATGAAAGGAACGAAACTCGTATCATTAGCAATACCTATTCTATTATTAGTAGGTTGTGGGGTAGGAGATAAAGATTCTACCCCTAAGACTGAGAAGACTAGTAAAGCAATGTCGAAAACAGTAATATCTGAAAAACAGTATCCGTATTATATTTGTGAGCAACTGGTAGATTTTCAATTCAAGAAGGATGAAATATTGTTAAAACTAGGAGAAGCTTCAAAAGATAATAAGAAATATAAAGATGTATTTAAAACAGCAAACGATATGGATGAAGCCTTAGACCGTATGGAGAACATAATAGTACCTGATAAATACAAAGACATTCATAAACTCGTACAAGAAGGGATAACAGATGCAAGAAAAGGAACAAAGTTAATAAAAGACGCTGATAAAGACGATGGACTGAAGATTCAAGAAGCTGTATTAAAAAGTTCTCCACATATGTCAGGTGTAGATGGAGAACAGTGGAGAGAAGCAATTTATAAGTTAAATCAGGAAACCAAAGATGCCTACGCCAAAGCACTTGATAAGAAAATGGAAGAACATACAAAGTAATAGAGTAACTTGTAATTATACATACAATCATTCAACTAATAAGGGGTAATAGAAATATGAAAGCAAAGAAACTTGTAACGTTAGCACTTCCAATCATGTTATTAGGTGGTTGCGGAACAGACAAAGCAGAGAAGAAAGCAGACTCTAAAGTAGAAGTAAAAGCAGAAGAAAAAGAAAAGGTATCAAAAGAGGCTTACCCTGCACGTATGTCAAACTTAGATTATGAGTTAAAGACAAAGATGTCTGATATTACTGAGTTAACGAAAAGAAAAGACAACGATGTAAAAGAGTTAAACAAAGAGATTCTAAAAAGTGCAGATGAGGTACAAGAAATATTTGCTAAGTTTTATAAAATAGACCCACCTAAAGAGTTTGAAGAAGCACACAAGACTGTTATAAAAGCAATAGACTGTTATAAAGAAGCGTTTGACACACAAATAAGTCTAGCAAAAAGTGGTTCTGTAACAAAGAAGAAGACGGAACAATTAAAAGAATTAATGTATAAAGGCAATAACTACTTAGAAGAAGGTATGCAACCAATTGAGAAAGCTGTAGACCATACCGCAAGACAGAATCAATCGTATGACCCTATCACTTTATCAAAAGACGGTAAAGAAATAATTGGTGAATGGGGTAGTTATGTTGGTGACAAGTTCACCAAAGGATCAGAGTTCCGTCAAGATGGTACATACACCATATTTGATGATGAAGACAACACACCTTATGAGAACTCACATATGGATGGGAAATGGTCTTACAATGGAGACAAGAAAGAAATGACATTAACAATAGACGAGTATGTAAAAGACGGAAAAAAGGCGAAACCTGGTGAAATGAAACAATCTATGTCCTATACGATGGAGTACTTTAGAGATGGTATATTCAAAATGGTAGGCGACGATGGTAGCAAGATGCACCAAGTAAAACGTAAGTAATAGTTAGTAATGGGTTACTTATCAAAAGTAACCTGTATTACATATAAACAATACAATACAATACAAGAGGGGTATTCAATCATGAAAGCAAAGAAACTAGTAGGTTTAGCACTTCCAATCATGTTATTAGCAGGGGTAGGTTGTAACAAAGACAGCGTAGAAGAGAAAAAGACTGATAACTTACAAGTATCAGAAGAGAAGAGTCAAGACGTATCGAAGGTTAAAGCAGAGAAAGAATATAAGTCAAAATTAAACTCTTTAATGAAAGATATTACGAAGGAATCACTGGAGTTAAACGAAATCTTGAATAGTACTAAACCAATAGAAGAAAAAGACACAGAATTTAGAGAGAAGTCACATGCTATATACGAGACAGCAGAAAAGTTAGTTGCGTTAGACCCTGGAGATAAATATCTAGACGTACAAAATACTGTAAAAGAAGTTACGTATGCACTAAGGGAAGGCGTAAGTTCAATAAGAAACGGATTAACTATGAGAGACGGAAGTGTAGTTCAACAAGGTGGGGAGTCAATGGATAAAGCGTCTAAACTAATATTTGAAGTAGATAAAAAGTTGAAAGAGACAAAATAAGGGGTATAACAATGAAACGTAAACTATTAGCAGTTGCATTGCCAGTTATGTTAATTAGTGAGGTAGGTTGTTCTAAAGACAATGCAGAAAAAAAGAAGACTGATAGTTTACAAGTCGTAGTAAATTATAAAACTTCTATACTTGACTTAAGTAAAGCGTTAGAAAGCAAATTATCTACAGAAGAATTAAAAGAGTTACTTATGAATGCTAAAGTTTAATACATAGTAAAAAAGCCGACTCAATTGAACTGCCCCCCAATTGTTAGACACAGTCTAACAATTGGG
>NZ_CATKPV010000105.1:0-2989 GCF_949768135.1 Bacillus sp. IT-79MI2
TAACTTGCTGCCAATCTGTTTGCATGGCTCCAGAAGAGTTTAAATAATACCACTTATTTTCTATTGTTCTCCAACCTGTTTGCCTGATACCAGTAGAATCAAAGTAATACCACTTGCCATCAATTTGTTGCCAGCCTGTTATAATGTCGTTTGTTGATTGAGAAAGGTTATTATAATAACCCTCAACACCATTTACGAATGAATTCCATAGTCCATTATTAATCATGTTAGCAGGACAGTTTTTACCACTCCATCTTTGGTGTTTTACGATATTATTTAACGGTACACCCGTTTCTTTCATTAAATAAGCTACAAGTTTCTTAGCGTTATTTACTGCTTTACTGTAGTTACCGTCTCTGTTAACTGCGATTTCAATTGCAATAGATTGTCTATTACCTGGACCATCACCGTCTCCTGCGTGCCACCCGTTCTCGTTTAATGGTAAGTGTTGATAAATCTCTTTATCGTCTACTGTAAAGTGCCATGATGCAGCTCGGTCTGTGTTCCCTACTGCTTGGTTATATAGATATTGAGCGTGGTTTCTAGCACCTGCTCCTACACTTGTATTATCAGTCTCATGAATTGTAATGTACTTTGGACTCATGTAGTTTTGAGGACGAATATTATCGTTACCTACTGGAACAATCCATTTAGTGAATGGAACACCGTTTATTGTACTAGAGCTTCTAGGTGATGTGAAAGACAGACTACGTTTTGTTCTGTTTGAATTGTTAGGAACAGTTAATGTACCCGTTTCTTCATGAATACCTTCTGAACGTTGAAGACTGTCTGCTTTCTTATTATCGACAGTACCTCCACCACGTCCGTCTACCCCTTCAAAACTAGCTTCAATACTTTTTAAAGCCTGTTCATCTGATGCTTGAAGTTGGTCTGCTTTACCTTGTTCTTGGACGCTTGTAGGTTGCTTATTGTTTACTGATTGTTGTTCCTCTGCAAATGATGCCAATGGTGAAGATAATACCGTTAATCCTGCTGTTAATGCTACTACTTTTTTACTAAATTTAATATTCATTTCTACTTTGGTATATCTCACTATTTTAATAGATATACCTTCCTCCTTGTACTTCTTTTAGTGTGAATAATAGTGTGAATAATGATAGTCTGAACCCCAAAATAACGACTTGATTTTTCATTTCATATAATCAACTGAAATCTATAGATCCTCCTAGATATGTCAATATTTCAGAGTTATAACACAACACTAGGGCTCCTCCCACAACTAAGACCAATGAAAAGAGAATCTAACACAGATTTTTCTTCATAATTGTTTAAATGGATATTGGGGAGCGTTTCAAACAAATATCGAAGAGAATGATAAGGACTTAAATTGTTCTCTTTTGCAGTTTCAACCACACTATACATGATGGCACTCCCTCTAGTACCTTCGTAAAAATATAATTTAAATAACATAAATAACCTTTAATATACAAAACTATAACATTATACTTTATATCCCGTTTGTTTTCTATGAAATTCACAAATCTTTCAAAAATCCTGATTACAAATAAAAAGAGACTTCAAAACACAGAAGTCCTTTTTTATGTTGGTTTGGAATAAAGTTTGATCAAAACTCAGGAGTTTTACCGTGACAGCTTTATCTAATGATGCAAAACGGTGCAACTTTTTTGCAAACAGTTAAACTTTATTCAAAACAGTACGACTTTATTTCAAAGAAACAACCATGTCATGTATCTTAGTATTTAGGAACTTCTAATATACTCTTTTTCTTCCCATCATATACTATAGCTGTTTTTGCTTTTATATTCTCATTGTTATATGTAAAATCTTGGTTTGAGAAATTCACAATCACTTTCATGTTTTTTCCGAATGTCGTACTTTGAACTTGCCGATCTTCAGACAATACTTCAAAATTAGTCATTGGTTTTGTTACGGCTTTCTCATGAAATGGAGACCATACTTTCAAATAAGAGGTAATGATGGATTTACTTTTCTCCCATTCATTTTTATCAATATGATATAAAGGTGGAACATTATACAACATTTCAGATAACATTCTATTCCCAATTTCATCTTTAATTCTAAAACTCCCCCATCCCCATTGGTGAGTAGTAATAATCGAATCATTATATACAAGTTTATATAAAGGAACTGAATATACAGGATTATTATGAATATTTTTATAAATAGGTTTGATTGGTATTGTTTTGGCATTCGATTCTGGAATAGCACCATCTGGTGAAGTGGATTTATATCCGCCTACATAATATGGGCTCTGTTTATCTTTCATATCAGAGTCGGGCCAAATCCCAGGTGTTTCTATTCCATGCGCAAAGGCAATTATATTACTAGCAAAGTCATTCCCACCTTCCGATCCGACTACCATGTGTTTTTCTTCGCTAATATATTTCATTCTTTGCAATCTTGCTTTTACATCTTGTTCCTGAGTAGTAATATGATTTGGAGAATAATCATCATAAATTTCGCCTGTAGCATCGCAATCGACAAACCAAGAATTAAACGGTATATTATTTTGTAAAATATCACCTACACGTTCTTTCACACTAGGTAAGGATAAAGTTGGATTTAACTTTCTTCCTTTTCCTAAGAATCCTCCTATTTTTTTCCCTTTTTCATTCGATATTGTAGCATTTTCATATAAAGTTTTATCTTTAAAAGAAGCAGTATTCCAATCTCTACTTCCAACTTCATGAATCGAGTGATATGAATCATAAGGGCCGATTAAATACCCCATTCTATTTGCTTCTTCTACCATTTTGGGATTCATTAATCCATTAGCCCAATTAGGTAAACCTACCCATGCTTTTTTAACATTCGATTTCTTCATATCAACTAAAACATCTGTTGTTTCTTTCTGTTCCCATCTGCTTACTTCATCCACTGCCTCTGTTAACTTACTCTTAATTAATCCTTTATTCAGTGTATATAGTTCTTGTTCACTCAAGTTTTGGATTCCTTTTTTCAACAATTCATTTGTTCCAGTATCTGG
>NZ_CATKPV010000106.1:0-207987 GCF_949768135.1 Bacillus sp. IT-79MI2
TAATCATTCGTCTCTTTTTATTTTTACAAAAATGGAATCCACTCTTTTACTTTATCAATCCATTCTTTTTGTTGTTCTCTTCTCTGTTTTTCTTCTTCTTGACGCTTTTTCTCTTCTTCTTTTCTTCTCTTTTCTTCTTCAATTGTCTTTAATTGTTTCGAATAGTCAGCTTCTGATATAAGCGATAATTGAAATGCTTTTTGACTAGGGTTTTCATCAGCTTTTTTCATAATATCTCGAAACATTGTCGTTGTAATTTGACTACCACCTGGCACATAATGCTCACTGTCTGTTTTATCATATCCTATCCAAATAGCCCCCACTAAATCCGGTGTATAGCCAACAAACCAAGAATCTTTCGCTCCGCTGCTTGGACCATCCACAAGCTGAGTGGTTCCCGTTTTTCCAGCAGTATCAATATTTTTCACCTTTGCTTTTTCACCCGTTCCTTTTTCAACAACACCCTTTAATAAGTACGTCATTTTTTGAGCAACTTTCTCACTCGTTACACGGGTTTCTTTTTTATACCATTTCCCAACTGTTTCTCCCTCAGCATTCTGTATTTCCCGGATTGCATGCCCTTCAACTTGTACACCATCGTTAGCAAAAGTAGCGTAAGCTTGAGCCATTACAAATGGAGAAGTTCCAGTATGCATTCCCCCTAAAGCAATAGGAAGAGTACGGTCTTCTGCTTGTAGTGGGATACCAAAACGCTCTAATGACTTCAAACCTTTTTCCAATCCAATTTGTTCTAACAACCAAACAGCTGGTACATTATAGGACTTAGCAATCGCTTCATACATTGTAACATCACCATGAAAAGCATGATCACTATTTTGGGGCGCATAATCTTTTATATTAAGCGGCTCATCTTTTAAAACATCATATACTTCATATCCTTGTTCTAATGCTGGTACATATACGGCAAAAGGCTTTAGGGTTGAACCAGGTTGCCTTTTTAATTGCGTTGCATGGTTAAATTGCAAAAATTGATACGTCCCCCTCCCGCCGACTAGTGCGGGTACACCACCAGTTTTCGGGTCCATCAAAACAACGCCCGTTTGCATAGGCTGATCAGCGTTACTCCCTTGGAAATAATTATCATTATTCACAACATCTTCTACTGCTTGTTGTTTTTTCGGATCAAGCTCTGTATAAATACGATATCCACCAGCTAAAATTTCATTTTGCGTCAATTCATATTTCTCCATTGCCTCACGTACAATATAATCCACATACTGCGAATATTTTCCTTTATACTTATCATCAACACCTCGTCGTAATGCAAGGCCTGTCTCTTGCTCTTTCTTGTATTGATTTTCTGTAATATACCCTTGCTCTTTCATTAGTGCTAAAACAACATTCCGTCTTTCAATTGACTTATTAAAATTTTTATATGGTGAATAGGTTGACGGTGCCTTAATTAATCCTGCTATTGTCGCAGCTTCTGCTATTGTTAAATCTTTTACTTCTTTATCGAAATATGATTTCGCTGCTTTTTTTATCCCCCAAGCTCCTTCACCAAAATAAATTTGATTCATATACATTTCAATAATTTCATCTTTTGTATACGTACGCTCTATCTTCTTCGTCAAAAAATACTCTTTAAACTTACGTGAAAATGTACGTTCTTGTGTTAAAAATACATTTTTCGCAAGCTGTTGTGTAATTGTACTGCCACCAGCAACTACTTCTCCCGCCGTAATATTTTTTAATATGGCACTCATAATCCCACTATAGTCAATACCATGATGGCTAAAAAACTCTTTGTCCTCTACTGCTACAACCGCTTGAATCATAATATCGGGAATATCTTTTCTTTTAATACCTTCCGCCTTGGAAGAAGATAGCTTTGCTGCCACTTCTTTATTGGCATCGTAAATAAGTGTTGGCTGCGGAACAGCCTGTTTTAATGCAGATATGTCTTGAATGGAGATCATTATATTTACCGCAATAAATAGGGTAACGAAAAAACCGCCAAAAATTAATAATATATTGCGCAATTTCTTCCTCTTGTTGAACCACTCAAGCATTTTTTTGAAATGAGTGTTGTTCAATTTCATTTATTCACTTCCTTCATTTATTTACACTTTCATCAGAAAAAGGAAGAAACTCCCTCCTTTTAAATTTATTATAATAACGTAATAGTTCTTCAAGTGTAAAGTATTTCTTTCTCATTCATACTTTTTGCAAGAAAAGGACATTCTACAAGTAAGATATTCATTAGTCGTTATTAATATTATTAATGCATCAATATGTATTATGTTAAGTTTTTGTAAACTTTTCGATAAAATGTTTTAAAAACCGACAGTTTTTTGTTAGAATTGACTAGCCAATATATTTTACATATATTACTTTTCGTGGGGGTAACAATAATGGTATTTAAATCTAAAAAAGATAAATTTTCTGAAATGTTAATGAATGTTTCTGAAAATTTAAAAGAAGGCGCGCAATTTTTCGTGGAGTATAAAATTAAAAATGCTAGCGATTTAAAAGAATTTTCTATGCGCATGAAAGAATATGAGTCAAAAGGTGACTCATTTATTCACGAAATCATTATGGAGCTAAACAAAGCGTTTATTACTCCTATTGAACGTGAAGACATCCTGCAACTTGCAATGAGCATGGATGATGTACTAGACGGATTAGACCACAGTGCAGGTTTATTCGAAATGTATTCTATTACAGAGGCAGATGAATACATGATTAAATTTGTGGAGGCAATTAATCAATGTGCGATTGAAATTGCAAACTCCGTTGAACTTATGTCGAATAAGAAATTAGTGGACATTCGCACAAATGCAATTAAAATTAAGGATTACGAATCACAGTGTGATGATATTCGTCGTCACGCCATTAAACATTTATTCTCTCGTGAAAAAGATCCGATCAAGATCATTCAATTCAAAGAAATTTATGAAGAGCTAGAAGAAGTTGCTGATAGCTGTCAAAGCGTTGCAAACGTATTAGAAACAATTATTATGAAGAACGCATAAGGAGTTTGATCATGGATACAGTCTTGATTTTAACTGTTTTAATAGTCATTTGTGCTTTAGCTTTCGACTTTATTAATGGATTCCATGACACAGCGAACGCCATTGCGACAGCTGTTTCTACCAAAGCTTTGAAGCCACGACAAGCCATTATCATGGCAGCTATTATGAACTTTTTAGGTGCAATGACATTTACAGGTGTAGCAAAAACAATTACAAAAGACATTGTTGATCCTTTTGCTTTAGAACATGGATCATATGTTATTTTAGCCGCTCTGCTTGCTGCAATTGTTTGGAACTTAATTACTTGGTACTATGGAATCCCAAGTAGTTCTTCGCATGCAATTATTGGTGCAATCGCAGGTGCTGCAATTGCTGCTGCTGGTCTAAGTGCAATTAATTTCAAAGGATTTATTAAAATTATTGAAGCTTTAATTATTTCACCAATCGTTGCATTTGTTATTGGTTTTATCGTGTATAGTATTTTTAAAGTTGTCTTTAAAAACTTTAATTTAACGAAAACGAATCAAAACTTCCGTTTATTCCAAGTGTTTACCGCAGCACTACAAGCTTATACACATGGTACAAACGATGCTCAAAAAGCAATGGGTATTATTACAATGGCATTAATGACAAATGGCCTTCATAATTCTGGAGATATTCCTTTATGGGTTCAATTCTCATGTGCTCTTGCAATGGGTCTTGGTACTTCTGTCGGTGGATGGAAAATTATTAAAACTGTTGGGGGACAAATTATGAAAATTCGTCCTGTAAACGGTGTAGCTGCTGATTTATCATCATCTCTTGTCATTTTCGGAGCAACATTTATTCATTTACCAGTTAGTACAACGCACGTTATCTCTTCTTCTATTTTAGGGGTAGGTGCTTCACATCGTGTAAAAGGTGTAAAATGGGGAACTGCAAAGCGCATGTTAATTACATGGGTGATTACACTTCCAATTTCAGCTTCATTAGCTGCTCTATTCTATTGCCTATTACATTTAATTTTCTAATCAAAAGTCGTCTTCCTTATTTTTCTAGGAAGACGACTTTTTTGTGAACAATCTTATTTCTTTTCAAAAAGTGTGTATAATGAATGTTGGATTAGTTATACAGAGGAGTTGGCAATTTTGGAATATATCATGTTACTTTTCATTGGATTAATCGCAGGAACAGTCGGAAGCCTAGTAGGGCTTGGCGGAGGAATTATCATCGTCCCTTTACTAATTGGACTGCATAGTTTATCACCACAACTCGCAGTTGGAACATCAATTGTGACCGTAGTTTTCACTGGTCTCTCCTCTACTCTTACTTATATGAAACATAAGCGAGTAGATTATAAAAGTGGACTTATTTTATTTATAGGGAGCGGTCCTGGAGGGATTATTGGATCGTGGGCAAACAAATTTTTGAATCAGGATTCTTTCTCTTTATACTTTGGAATTTTCCTTATTTTTGTATCTATCCTTCTCTTGTTACGTGATAAATTGAAACCTCTTTCCCTCTCAGATGCAACTGTTATTAAACGTTCTTTCACGGATTCTGAAGGTAAAACCGTTTATTATCAATTCCCACCGTTTCTTTCGATTATTATCGCATTTGTAGTTGGTTTCATATCTGGATTATTTGGAATTGGTGGCGGTGTATTGCTCGTTCCAGCAATGATGCTTCTTTTTGCATTCCCTGCACAAATTGCTGTTGCAACTTCAATGTTTATTGTCTTTTTATCAGCAATTGTAAGTTCTTTGACTCATATTTCTCTTGGCAATGTAAGCTGGATTTATGCATTGATTCTTATTCCAGGTGCTTGGATTGGCGGAAAAATCGGAGCTTACATTAATACAAAATTAAGCGGTAATGCGATTATCAATTTATTGCGTATCACATTACTTATTCTTGGAACTAAACTGATTATCAGTTCTTTCCTCTAACGCGTTCTTTTTAGAATGCGTTTTTTCATACGCAGGAATACAAAAACATCCCTAAAATAAAACATAATACTGTACACACACACAACAACATCAAATTTGAAATATATAATTTGTCCATGGTGATCACACTCCTATAGCTGGGCTGTTACCTCTATGATAGCGAAAAAAAGGACACTTTGCCTTTACAATATGCTAACAATGCAAAATCAATTATTACAAATTTTATCTATTTATTACATAAATTCGTATAATCAATCGATTCAACAAAAAAAGATGTCATATTGACATCTTTTAGTGAAGGAGTGACCACCCCATAAAATCTTCATGTACTTGACGTGCTCGTTTATCATTTCTATCATACAATTCAGCGTAGCTATCCGTTTCTTCGTCATAAGCCATTGTATAAATAATTTGACCATCTATTTCAACTGATAGAACGACTCCACCTTTCATCTCTTCCACATGTATGACAGCATTAGCTGGAATTTTCATATCAGTCATTTTCGCATCTAACAATATACTAAACCCCCTACAGCGTATTCATTGCTAGTACTATTACACACTAAATAGTATACTACTGTAATAGCATACGTTTCGTCAATAAAATTGCTGTTTATAACAATATAAGTGCAAATTGAAACACTGACATAAAACCTTTCTTTGTAAGTGAGAGAGATCATCCGGCTATGCATAGAAGCAATCAGCCCCTCTTCCTATCCCTATACCAAGTGAAAGCAAAGAGAAAAACGAGTGCGGTCACATTTTGTTCTTCATAGCAACGATTTATATGCTGGAAAATCAAAATGGATATATACATCACCTTTTGTATTTGTATTTGAATTTATATGTATATCACTTACAATAAACTAATAGAACTAAATAATGGGGTGCTAACATTGATTCTACATAAAGGGGATATACTATTTCGTCAAGGTGAAGAAGGACCTTTATATTTTATTAAAACTGGTCTATTAAAGGTCGTTCGGTTACAAGAAGACGGAACACCATTTTTATTTAATATTATCGTTCCTGGTGAGACAATTCCTCACCATTCTTTAATTTCACCGAAAGAATATCATGGTACAGCCATCGCTTTAATTAAGACAGAGGTCCAACCCATTGTATGTAATACATGGTACGAAAAACTACAGGAGAATCCAGAATTATATGCTGACATCGCCATGCAACTACAAACGAAATTGCGAATGATGCAGCAACGAATCGATCAATTAACAACTGTTTCTCCAAAAGAACGTCTCCACCGTTTACAAGAGTGGTTCGCACTCTATTTAGGAGGAATTCCCATTTATGAAATATTAACACAAACAGAAATCGGACAACTTATCGGTGTACGTCGTGAAACAGTAAATCGCTTGTTACGAGAACAAACAAAAAACGAGGTAAACTAACACCTCGTTTTTTTGTTTTCCTTATGATAAGCTTGCTGCCGGTCCGAAAAATTCATAATGAATGTGTTCAGGTGAAACTCCCCATTCTACTAAAGCCGCATTAATATGCTTCATAAATGGTACCGGGCCACAGAAGTAAAATTCTGCTTCAGACGTAGGAATGATAGATTGCAGCCAATCTAAATCAATGAAACCTTCTTTATCAAAGTTTTTCATTTGTAGGTCTTGTTCTGTTGGCGAAGAGTAACAAGTGTATGCTTCTACTTGTTCATAGTCGCTCTCTACTTGCTGTACATACTCTTTCATCGCATGCACATTGCTATTTAATGCTGCGTGAATAAAGTATACCTTACGATTTGAAGCTTGCTCAATTAATGTATTTAGCATACTCATCATCGGCGTAATACCAACACCGCCACTGACTAACACAATCGGTAAGTTTGAATCCATATTTAATACGAAATCTCCTGCTGGTGCACTTAATGGAAGAATATCTCCTTCTTGGATGTGATTATGTAAATAATTAGATATCTTTCCATCCGGTGTCTCTGTAGCTGTTTCTCGTTTTACACTAATACGATAATAGTCTTTACCAGAAGCATCTGATAAGCTGTATTGTCGATTATGTGTATATGTTTCACCCTCTATATTTAATTGGATCGTTACATATTGACCAGGTAAGAATGAAGATAGCTTCCCTCCATCTTCTGGTTTTAAATAAAATGATGTGATTACGTCGCTCTCTTTCTCTTTTTTTACAATGATAAAGTTACGGAAATCTTTCCATCCTCCTTCTTTTTCCGCTGCCTCTTCATACATTCCTGCTTCGACACTAATAAATGCATCAGCAATTACACCATACGCTTCTCCCCAAGCATCTAACACTTCTTGTGGTGCCTCCGCAACCTCTTTAATTGCTTGTAGTAAACATTTCCCTACAATTGGATAGTGTTCAGCTTTAATTCCTAAACTTCTATGCTTATGAGCAATTTGTTTTACAACAGGAATAATAACTTCTAAATTATCAATATACGTTGCTGCTGCATACACTGCACCTGCTAACGCTTGTTGCTGTCTTCCTTTTTTCTGATTTGTATGGTTAAAAATATTTAATAATTCCGGATGTTCCGAGAACATAATTTGATAAAAGCGTGTCGTAATTTCAACACCTTTTTCTTGTAATAATGGTACTGTTGATTTTACTATTTCAATTGTTTTTGCACTTAACATTGTATCCCACTCCTCTATTTCCTTGTATATTGTTATTGTAAACGAAGCCAAAATGGAAGGTTGTGATTTTAATCACTATAAACACGGTGTTTTTGTGAAAAATATATGAACGATTTAGATTTATCCCGCTATTTGTTACTAAACTAACGAATTAAATATACACCTTCATATTTTTCCCAAAAAGAAATAAGCTAACCAAAATTTTGGATAGCTTATTTCTTTTTTTGTAGAGCGTGTTCAATTATTAAAAATGACGTTTATTTCATCCAATTTTAGCCAAAACTAATAACGAAAGGAGGTAGACAAAAATGAGATTACAATCTTTCATGATTAGTACCCTTTCTTTTTTAGCTTCGGCATTAATCTTTTATACAGTTGGCTATGTCTTACTATTAGATTTGTTACCAAAGCATCTCTTTATTATTCTTATAATTCTTTCTGCTCTTATGATTTCCTATCTTATTACACGAAAATCGTTAAATGAGCCGTCTACCAAAACAAAATAATAGAGTGAACCTTTTAGGTTCACTCTATTATCATTTCCTAGGAAAGTTTTTGACTATCTTTGCAAATTCATTTTTTCACCATACTCTTTTACAATTTGAATAATATTTTGAAACGTACCTACTTTTTCTTTTTTATGATTCAATACTTGTAAATCATAATGATCATAATAAGTTTCTAATGCTTTTAACTGGGAAGTTGATGCAACCTCTATAGGTACAGTAAGATTCACTTCATATTGTTTATATCCTTCTCTAACTTTTTCTCCTGCAATAGTTTCACTCATTTTCTTTCCGACTACCTGTTGCATTTTTTCAGGAAAAATCAATTGAAAATAATACTTCCCTTCTTTTTCTAAAGTTTTATATAAAGAATCCGAGATTGTATAAAATACTGTGTATTTTATTTTTTTCTCATCTGTTTTAATATGAAAAGCAGTAATTTGCATGTCCTTTTTTGTCACTTCTATTAAAGCGTTCACTTTTGTATCATCATTTTGTTGCTCAGTAGCACCTGGAAGTATAGATAAAAGTTGCTCTGTATCAGATTTTGTAAGCATATACGTCTCTTTTTCATCCTGTAGCCACCCTTGACGAGATTCCCCTCTTAGCCATGCACGATATATTTTCTTCTTTCCGTTTTTCTCAATTTGGATTTCGTACTCTGGTTCTCCAAAACCCCCTGTTATTTGTTGTTTCTCAGCTTTATTAATAATATCCACCACTTTCTTTGCTTCCTCTTGCTTTAAAACCTTTTCAAGCTTTCCTTTTTGTATAATTGTTACTTGTATACTTTCCTGCATAGGATTCACCGTCTCTTCTACTTGTTTTTTCTCCTTTTTTTGTTCAACTTGACTACACGATGCTAATAAAAAAAATAGTAAGAAAAACACCCATTTTCTTTTCAATTTTTTCTCTCCTATCTAGAACAATAAGAAAAGCTTATTGTCCTTGAAAATGAAACAAAAACGTTATGTATGATGAAATAAGATATACTAAATACGAAGGGAGGTTTTCACATGTCCATTAATTTTCATGATGCTAATAATAAGTACACCTACGCCACGCGAAAAGCAGATTCCTCTTGGTGTGAGATGATTCAAAATATAATTGATGTAAGTGGTAAAAACATAATTGATATCGGCTGCGGTGGTGGTATTTATACGAAAAAACTGGCTCTTATGAGAGCTAGCAAAGTCATCGGCTTCGATTTCTCAAAAAAAATGTTGCAAGCGGCAACAGAGAATTGCGCTTCCGTCCCAAACATCTCATTTATTCATGGTGATGCCCACCATATGCCGTTTGCTAATGAAACTTTTGATATTGTGATTTCTCGTGCTGTTATCCATCATTTACAAGACATCCCGAAATTTTTACAAGAGGCCTCACGTATCTTAAAGAAAAATGGAAGGCTCATTCTTCAAGATCGTACCATTGAAGATTGTACAATTCCAGGAAGCCCAGAACATATTCGTGGGTATTTCTTCTCCATCTATCCTAAGCTCATTCAAATAGAGGAAAAGCGAAGACCGAAAGCAACGCACATACAACAACTCATCGCACAAAACGGCATGTATCCACTTCCCCTTCAAACAATGTGGGAAGTGCGAAAAATCCATGATTCGATTGAAACATTATTACAAGATTTATCACCACGAACAGGCCGATCCATTTTATACGAATTAACAGACAATGAACTTTCTCAATTACTCCATCACATTCACTCTAAACTAAACAATATAGCTCCGATTATTGAACAAGATCGCTGGACTATTTGGAGTGCTACAAAATTTTAAGAAAGCCTCACATAATTTTGTGAGGCTTTCTCCTTTCATAACCTAATTTTGCAACATTCTTGATACCCTCCACTTCTGGCCTGTGCACTTCCACACTTTGGACATACTAAATATCTGGACTGACTTGTCAACAAACTTCCTTTTTGAAAAAGTAACACTTCTGCTTGTTTAAATGAACGCGAATAATATAACCATATAAAACCACAAATCACTATAATTCCGAACAATACACCCATCGCAAGCATTTCCGTCACCTCTTTTTAGTTTGTTCTTTCCAGCAAGTGGATTGTAGTATTATTCTCTATTAATAAAAAAGATTCCTGCCTTCTTGTTTTAATTGTCATATTTCTCAAAAAAATTTTTACATCACCTCTACACTTTTACGTACTTTTTACAAAAGATTCCCTTCCACTCCTCATACAATAAAGTGAAACGTCCATCAGTAAGGGTTTTCTTCACCCCTCACTGATTATCAACTCTCACCAATCGGGTCTTTACGGGCAGTAAGTAAAAATCCACACCCTAAAATAATTTAAATTGAGGAGTGTCAATATGAACTATTTCTTATTACTCCCTTTTCTTATCAAACTAATTTTTTCTTTTCTATCCCCTTCTTCTCCACCTACCGACGTATCCGTGCAAATTCTCGGCCTCAATGATTTCCACGGCCAATTAAATACGACTTCAGCGTTGCACGATAAAGCTGTAGGGCGTGCTGATTATATATCTGCTTACATTCAATCCTACCGCGATAAAAACCCTAACACCTTACTTGTTCATACAGGGGATATGATTGGTGGGAGTCCTCCGATTTCAGCACTTTTTCATGATGAACCAACGATGGAGTTTTTAAATAATCTTCAATTTGATGTTGGTACAATAGGAAACCATGAGTTCGATAGGGGGCCCATTGCTCTGCAACAACTAATTAATGGCGAATCCGTTACACAAACAAGTTCGTTTTCAGGTAGCTCCTTTCCTTATATATCCGCAAATATTGTATACAGTGAAACGAATCAACCACTCTTCCCCCCCTATATAATTAAATGGATTGATGGAATTCCAATCGCATTCATCGGCGTTTCTACAAACGATACTCCTTTTCTAACAATGTACAACGATATGTCTTCTATTCGTTTTTTAGATGAAGCTTCTTCGATTAACCTTTATGTGTATCAACTACAAAAGAAAGGTATTCATGCATTTGTTATTCTTGCCCACCTAGGTGGTAATACGACAGAAAGTAATACAAATGGATCTTTAGCTGATTTAGCTATTCAAATAGATCCTGATGTTGATATTATTTTTGGTGGTCACACCCACTCCTATATAAATGGAAATGTGAACGGCAAATTGCTTGTTCAAGCCTACTCATACGGAAAAGCATTTTCAAACGTCACCTTTACATTAAATCGTAAAACGAAAGATATTACGAAAAAAGCTGCAACAATTATCCCTGTCTATCAAAATGTAATTTCTCCTGATTTACACACAAGAAACTGGATAGATTCTTACGCCTCAAAAATCCAATCTAAAGTAGAGGAACAACTCGGAATAACGGACCGTGAGTTAACTCGTAATCAAAATGGACACGGCGAATCAAATTTAGGAACTGTTCTCGCAATAGCCCAGCGCCAAACTATGCAGGCGGATATTGCTTTTGTAAATCCTGGAAGCATCCGGCATAATTTAAAAAAAGGAACAATTACATGGGAAGATACCTTCCTCATACAACCATTCGGCAACAAATTAATTAAAATGTATTTGTCTGGAAAAGAAATTCGAAATGTCTTGCAAGAGCAATGGAAAGAAGAAACTCGCATGCTACAAATTTCAGGGATTCGTTATAGTTGGAAAAATAGCATCGTCCAAACAATTTCATTAGATGACGGAACACCATTACGCGATGATCAAATATACTCTGTAGTAGTCAATTCTTTCTTAGCAAATGGAGGAGATAAATTTTTGACATTTAAAGAGGGCAGAAATCGCTCCGAAGGCCCGACAGATCAGGAAGCTTTTGCAAATTTTATTCGTTCTATTTCTCATATAGATACACTCCCTCAAAATTTTATTCAAAAAATCTATTGACTTTATGAAAAAAACATGTGAAAATACTGTCAGAATACTTGAACAAAATTCATTGACGAGAACGAGTACGTTATATAAAGCTGTTCCCCAGAGAGTTGGCATCTTGCTGAAAGCCAACGTTCAGCTCATAACCGAAAATCATCTCCGAGAAGTAGAACCGAAGGATGTAGTAAGTTCTTACCGGTCGTCCCCCGTTACAAGGAACACGTATCATGTTGTACGTTGCAAAGCCGCATACATATAGATGTATTTCTACGTGTATGAACTAGGGTGGTATCGCGGGTAAATATAACTCGTCCCTTTTTAAGGGGCGAGTTTTTTGTGTTCTTACGAATGAATTTTTATAAAAGGAGGAAACACAATGAACACTGTATCAAAAAAACATATTTTTTTCACAGGTCTTATGCTATTTTCTTTATTTTTTGGAGCAGGTAATTTAATTTTCCCTCCAATGCTTGGACAAAACGCTGGTGAAAACTTCTGGCCAGCAATGCTCGGGTTTTTACTAACAGGAGTTGGCTTACCGTTATTAACTGTTATTGCAATCTCTCTTTCAGGAAATGGAATGCAACAACTTGCAAGTCATGTTCACCCTTTATTTGGAATTTTATTTACAGTAGTTGTATATATTGCAATTGGCCCTTCCATGGGAATTCCACGTGTCGCTAACGTCGCTTACGAAATGGGTGTTAGTTCTTTCTTACCAGAAACAATTCGTACTAGTAGCTTATCCTTATTTATATATACGGTCATTTTTTTCACTATCGTATTTTGGCTTAGCTTAAATCCTTCTAAACTCGTTGATCGTATCGGAAATGTGCTAACGCCTATTTTACTATTCTCTATTTTCTTATTGTTTGTAAAAAGTGTTTTCACACCACTCGGAAATTCAGGTCCATCGATGCAGGAGTATCAAACTTCTCCTATTTTCAAAGGATTTATGGAAGGATATTTAACAATGGATACGATCTCGGCACTTGCATTTGGGATTATCGTCGTGAATGCAATTCGCTCAAAAGGTGTAGAAGATCGTAAAGCTGTTGCAATTGCAACGACAAAAGCAGGACTTATTGCAGCTGCAGGGCTCGTACTCGTATATGGAGCACTTGGCTGGCTAGGTGTAACTAGTGTTTCACTTGGATATGCAAAAAATGGCGGTCAATTACTTACAGTTATTGTACAACAGTTATTCGGCCCATATGGCCTTGCCTTATTAGCGGTTATCGTTACACTGGCTTGTTTAACAACATGCGTTGGACTTGTATCAGCATGTAGCCAATATTTCTCAACATTATTTGCAAAATTTTCTTACAAAGAGCTAGCAGGTATCATTTGTGTATTAGGACTTCTAGTAGCAAACCTAGGCTTAACAAAAATCATTGCAATCTCTGTTCCAATTTTACTAGTTGTATATCCAATTGCTATCGTACTCGTACTATTATCATTACTCCATAAGTACTTTGGTGGTTACCGTTCTGTTTATGTTGGTGCTTTAATCGGGGCTGCAGTAATAAGTATGTTTGATGGACTAAAGCAAGGAAATGTATCTGTTACATTCATTACCTCTTACTTTGAATTTATTCCATTTTATAATGAAGGAATTGGTTGGTTATTACCAGCGCTTGCTGGAGCAACAATCGGTCTTGTAGTCGCAAAATTAAAGGGCACAAAACCAATACCACTAACGGAAACTCCTTCTGAACCTAAAGCATCTTAGTAAAAAACTCCCGATTAAGGGAGTTTTTTACACTCGGTAGGAAGTATGACTGAAACTACTTATTTTATACGCTTTCGTATAATACTCAAGGTTTGTATCAACTGTTTCTACTTTCACAACATCATAGCAATCTGTTTGTTTTACTAGAAATAAATAATATTCTTCTGTCGCTTCAATTATCGCAATACAATCTGTTTCAATATCGTATTGCTCCTTAAGTGCTTGCAATGCATTCACGTAGTTTTCTAACTTTTTATTTTTACCCATTTCAAATACTGTTTGAACTAACATACACAATCTCCCCCTTTGTATGTACTATTTCCAATCAGATGATAACGCTTACAAATAAATGCGTCAATAACGTAAAACTTTAATCAACGGGGTTTTCTTCATCCCCCACTGATTATTAACCCTCACCAATCAAGCTTTTACGGGCAGTTGCTCCACCCCCCCTAACCTCTTTGCTTTCACTGAATTTTGAGATGGAGATCTTACTGCCCGTAAATAGCGGGATAAAGACAACGTCCACCAATGAAACAAGTCATATACAGTGGAAGCCACATTTTATTTCGTTAATTGATGTCGAAATGCATAAATAACAGCCTGTGTACGATCACTTACATTCAACTTGTTTAATATATTACTTACATGTGTCTTTACGGTTTTTAATGCAATAAATAAATCATCCGCAATTTCTTGATTACTCTTTCCCTCTGCAATTAATAATAAGATTTCAAACTCTCGTTCTGTTAAATCTTCATGAAGTGGCTGTTCTTTCTTTTGACGCATACGGGACATCATTTTCCCAGTAACTTTCGGCTCAAGTACTGTTTCCCCATCATAAGTCGCTCGTACTGCATCTGCGATATCGCTCGCTCTTGATGTTTTTAATAAATAGCTCGTTGCACCTGCTTCAATAACAGGATATAGTTTTTCATCGTCTAAAAAACTTGTCACGACAACTATTTTTGCTTCCGGCCATTCTTGAATAATGGCACGCGTTGCCTCAACACCATCCATTTCATCCATAACAAGATCCATTAAAATAATATCTGGCTTTAATGCTAATGCTAATTCTGAACCTTTTCTTCCATTTTCAGCTTCGCCAACCACTTCGATATCCGGCTGAGTTGATAAATACGCTGATACACCCATCCGCACCATTTCATGATCATCTACAAGCAGTACTTTAATCATGCTACTCCCCCTCTCTCTCTATTATAATTGGTACTTTCACTTCAATTTGTGTACCTTTATTCGGAAAACTTAGTACCTTTAGTGTTCCACCAATTTCATGAACACGCTCTTGAATAGACCTCAGACCATATGATCCAGCTTTATTGACACCTACTTCAAACCCAACACCATCATCAATGATTTTTAAAATTGCATATTGATCGATTTGACGAAGACGAACTTCCGTTTTCTTTGCCTTCGCATGCCGTAACGTATTGGATAAAGCTTCTTGCACAATACGGAATAAATGATCTTCCACACCTTTTTTCAATTGAATTGGCTCAATCAACCATTCAATTTTCATATGCTGTTTTCTTGAAAGCTCTGTTAGTAACTCTTCTATACCTTCTGTTAATTTTTTACCTTCAAGTTGTACAGGACGTAAATGAAGCAGCAATGCTCTCATTTCTGATTGTGCATTTACGACCATATTTTCCACAAGCTGCAATTGCTTTTTTGTTGTTTCTGGAATTTGAGCTACCTGTTCATTAATAGCTGACATCATCATAGACATTGCAAAAAGCTGCTGACTCACTGAATCATGCAGTTCTCTAGCTAATCGATGCCTTTCTTGAGAAATAGCTTCTTGTCTCATCTCTTCATTCCAATGAGCTCGTTCATTCGTTACTTTTTGAAATAATCCGGCTTGTTCCTCTAATCGCTTAGCAAGCGCAATTACTTTTCTCTCTACTTCATGAAATTCATCCTCTGCAGTAAACGAAACGTCTTTTGGAAAATTACCTCGCTCTACTTCAAATAAAAAAGTATTTAAACCTTGAATACGCTGCTGCATATAGTAACCAATTGCATATCCAACAATTCCCCCAATAAGAAGACTTGTGCTCATAATGAACAAGCTAATTGGAACAGAAGCAATGGATTCTTTCCACAATAAATCGTATACATCTTCTCTACTTCTCCATACATATACAATCGTACAAATAATTGCAATACTAACAGAAGATAACATAGAGTACCGAATATACATCCATGAAATATTCTTTTGCTTTTTCATTATACTTTCCTCACTTCCGTATCGCCTACGACAAGCGAAGAAATTATTTTAATACGCCGAGGAGCTTCCCTATACTGTTCTGTTTTGAATGTAACATTCCGATTAAATCCTGTCTCTTCATGTCCTGGAAGTAGTACTCTACCAACAATAACAGAATGATTTAAAGATAATTCAATATCGTACGGAACATACAAACGAATGTTACCAATAACGCCACGAATAACGATAACCGTTTCTCCTTCAGGAATCATCGCCGTCGTCAAGTCAATTTCAACATCACCGACTCCGTACTGGACATTAATATCCTCTAATTCATAAATATGATCCATCATTCTTACGTTACCTACCATCATATTTTTAAGATATGGTTCTGTACGATAGATTTGTTTTTCTTCATCTATATATCCTTTTTCCTTAATTTCTACCTGTACAGTTTTTGGCTTCTGCTGTCCTTGTATAAGCTGATAACCGATGAAAGCTAAGCAAGTAACTACAACAAGCACGAAGGCTGCTGATGAAAACAGGAAGAATAAAAAAATAAGTCCTCCGACAAATAAAAACACATTACCTCTCACATAGCGATTCTTTTTCCGATAATGTCTTCCGAACATAATCATAATAAATGCAAAAATAAGAGCACCCGGTTCAAAATGTCCGAGAATCATATCAAGAAAAAGACCAAATCCAAATATGATGAGGAGCATCCCCACTAGTTGTGATTTTGAAAATTGTTTCTTCATTTCAGCTCCCCTCCTTCTTGTCACATATAAATAGAAGAAAAAGGTATTGCTTTCCAACACCTTTTCTTCTATCACTATATCATAAGCTCGTTTTATAATGTACTACAATTATTTTGTTACTTCTTTTGTTAAGGATACTCCATCCTTTTCTTTCATTTCACGCTCAAGTTTTGCAATTTTCATATCAAATGAATCACGCTCATGATCTTCATTCATGCGAAGTTCTAAATCACGAATGTGATCTTCAATTTCTTCAAATCGTAAGAATGGGTTGTTCTCATCCATTTTATGAAGAGCTGTATTCATGCGACGGTTCGCATGAGCCATGTTTTCACGTGCCATTAATTCCATACGCTTTGCATTCATTTCTTTTAGTTTATTTTTCATTTCAGAAAGACGGCGTTCTAACTCATCAATTTGCTCCACTACACCTGCATACATTTCTTCTAGTCGAGCTACTTGCCCTTCATAATATGCTACTTCTTCTACTGCACGTTCATGCAATTGCATTTCCCCTGCTTCTTGTGCAATTATCGCCTGTTTTGATCGCTTATTTACGAAATACCGAGCCTGCTCAAGTTCACGAGCAAAATTAGATTTTAGTGTTTTATGACGCTGAATTAACTTTTCAATTTTTGTTACTTCACGCTCGCTATCGCGTAAATATTGATTTAACATAGCGATTGGATTTTTTCTTTCTTTCTCATCTAAAACATTATGAAAATCTGCTAAAATTGCATCGCGTACACGTCCGAATAAAGATTGTTTCATTATAATCTTCCTCTCTTCTACTTTATGATTTAAATTGCTTTATATTAGTTTTTCATTAACTTGTTCCACTCATCTTCAAAGTTGCTATATCGTTTAGAGCCTTCTGAAGCAGAATCAACTACTACATCTTTTTCTTTTTTCCACTCACGGTATCCATAGTATAAAACTACTAATGCTACGATACCGATTAATGCTGGGGAATGGGAAAGGGCAATTGACAAGCCGATTAAACCGACAATACCCCAAGCTAACTTTCCAAAAAATGATTGTGCTCGCACAAATGATTTATAGCTCCAGTACACAATCCCTGCTCCAATTACGAATCCTACAATACCAGCAAGACTACCAAGAGCAATCAAAGCCAAAATACCGGCCGCGATAAACGCTAAAAATTGTTTCATCTTGTGCTTGCCTCCCTTCGATTTGATACTCCTATCTTAACTATTTTTTTGACTTTCCATAACGAGCTTAAGAACCGTTTTCGAATCAGACTTAAGACCTATTCCGGGTCAGCCCTACATTAAAATGCATATAAAGTTAAACAAAGCAGGTTGGAAGTAAGTATATACGCTTCATAAAGAAAAGAGGATGCCTTATATAAGACATCCTCTTTTCTTTATGCTGTTTTATGATATTGCTTTTTTTCCGCTACCTTTGAAAATCTTGGAAAACCTATTAAGATAGAAATGATACCGCAAACTCCAACTAAGATTGGATAAAACGCATATGGCAACAATTCAACCGGTGACAATGCCGCAAATCCTGCCGCCGTTAACATTTGAGCACCATATGGAATTAATCCTTGTATACAACATGAGAAAAGATCCAATACACTCGCTGATTTTCGTGGATCAATTTCATATTGATCGGCAATATTTTTTGCAAGCGGTCCTGTGAAAATAATAGAAATTGTGTTATTCGCTGTACACATATTCGTCATACTCACTAAACCGGCGATTCCAAACTCCGCGCCTTTTTTCGAACGAATATTACGTGTTAATATATCCATTAAATATTGAATACCACCATTATATTGAATGAGTTCAACCATTCCACCGATTAAAATTGCTAGTAATACCAACTCCATCATACCGCCAATGCCAGTCGTTACACTTTTAAAGAAACTCGCTAATGTATAACTTCCATCTATTAGGCCGATAATGCCAGATAATACAGTTCCACCTGTTAATACGATGAGCACATTCCATCCAAGCAACGCTGTAACAAGTACACCTGCGTATGGTAAAATTTTCACCCAATCAAACGTATGAGCCTTAATTTCTGTATGATTCCCTAATGTAATAACTACTAATAGTACAATCGTTATAATTGCAGCTGGCAGTACAATTAAAAAGTTCGTTTTAAACTTATCTTTCATTTCTGTTCCTTGCGAACGAACAGCTGCAATTGTCGTGTCAGAAATAAATGATAGATTGTCACCAAACATTGCCCCACCGACAACTGTTGCCATCGTTAACGCAATTGAAATATCAGTTTGCTGACTAATCCCTACAGCAATTGGTGCTAACGCTGCAATAGTCCCCATCGAAGTTCCCATCGCTAGTGAAATAAAGGCCCCTATAACAAAAATCCCAGCAACGATAAACCCTTGCGGTAAAATAGATAGTGCTAAATTAACTGTAGAGTCAACTCCACCCATTCCTTTTGCTGTTTCAGAAAACGCACCAGCAAGTACAAAAATCAACACCATAATCATAATATCCGGATTACCAGCCCCTTTGGCAAACCGTTCAACTTTCACTGTAAAGCTTTCCTTACGATTCATCGCTAACGCTGTTCCTACAGCTATTAAAATCGCAACAAGTATCGGCAATTTATAGAAATCACCTGTAATAATGCCAGAACCAATAAATAGCCCCAAAAATATTCCAAGCGGTAATAACGCCAAACCATTCCCTCTCGTTTGTTTCAAAATAACATCTCTCCCTATTTCTAAACCTTTTCTATTCAATAACAAAAGACCTCTTCCGAAAAGAAGAGGTCTTATACATCTATAAGAAACACTCTCCTCATCTTTCAAGCACATGCTTGCTGGATTTGGCACAGCACTCCATCGTGAGTCCGCTGCCGAGGCATCGTAGGGCCAGTCCCTCCGCCTCTCTTTATAAGAAGGTTTCATATTTTATTTTTAATAATAATTTCTTCCCTAACTTTACTCGCTTACAAATCAAAAGTCAATTATTATTTGTATAAAAACAGTTGGTATTTTTTGATATTTATACAAAAACACGAATAAATCAGCATAAAGAAAGGAAAATAGTCATTTTAATTTTTGAATTTCTTTTTCTAAAATTGCAATCCAAGGAAGCTTTTCTTTTTCAATTTCCTCCATAAGCCATTTGGCCGTATCCCACGCTACATTATGTTCTTCTTCAGAAATATCTCCAGCTATATACGCTTCTTCTAATTCATCTTCATCCAGTAAATATACCTCACCATTAGGTAATAACACTACATCCAAATATAAATCGTCGAAATAGGGCATACCTCGCCCATCTATTCTAAATTTTTTTGCCACATCAATATAATACTGCACTAAGTTCTTCTTTTCATCGAGCATAGCCGTAATTGCAAAGTGCTTATTATTTATAAAATACTGCACCCATGTGTATCCATCATTTACAATGCAAAGTTCTTGATTATTATATTGCTTGTAACTAGGCTCTGTCACTTTTGGCGTATGCAGTATCCCTAACATTCCTTGCTCTATAATCTTCACTTCATATGTTTTCTCTATTAGCCGTTCCCAGGACGAACCATCTCCGTATTTCCGTTTCATTATTCTCTCTCCTTTACTATGCAGAAAAGCCCCCACATCTTATGTGAGGGCTTTTCCGACAATTATTACGCTGCTTGTTTCTCTGAAATCTCTTTTAAATAGGCTTGTCCTTTTGCATCGTCATATTGACCTTCCCACTTAGACATAACAACAGCTGCTAAAGAGTTACCTACAACGTTAACTGCTGTACGAGCCATATCTAAAATACGGTCAATACCTGCGATAAATGCTAAACCTTCTGCTGGAATACCTACTGTACCAAGTGTCGCTAATAGTACAACGAATGATACCCCTGGTACACCGGCAATCCCTTTAGATGTAACCATTAATACAAGTAATAATGTAATTTGTTGTGTAATGGATAAATCAATACCGTACATTTGCGCTAAGAAAATTGCCGCAATCGCTTGGTATAGCGTCGATCCATCTAAGTTAAACGAGTAACCAGTTGGAATAACGAAAGATGTAATTGCTTTCGGACAACCGAATTTCTCCATTTTCTCCATCAGTTTCGGTAAAACCGTTTCTGAGCTCGCAGTAGAATACGCTAAAATCAGCTCATCTTTTAAAATTTTGAAGAATTGGAAAATATTAATCCTGAATAATTTTGCCGTAAGTCCTAATACAACTACGACGAAGAAAATCATGGATCCATAAACGACGATTACTAATTTCCCTAACGGAATTAGTGAAGCTAAACCAAATGTAGAAACTGTAACACCAATTAATGCGAATACACCAAATGGTGCGAACTTCATAACTTGGTTTGTTACGTAAAACATTGCATCTGCTACACCTTGGAAAAATTGAAGAACCGGTCTTCCTCTTTCACCAACCGCCGCAACTCCTAAACCAAATAGTACAGAGAAGAAAATAATGGCAAGCATATCGCCATCAACCAATGATTTCATAATATTCGTCGGAACGATATTTACAAATGTATCTGCAAACGAATGACTTTGCACTTGAGCTGTCGTTTCTGCATATTTAGAAATATCAGTCTTTGTTAACTGATCCATATTCACGCCTTTTCCTGGTTGAAAAATATTCGCTACCAGTAGGCCAACAACAATCGCAATCGTTGTAATAATTTCGAAGTAAATAATTGTCTTTCCGCCTAATCGACCTAGCTTTTTAACATCACCAACTCCTGCAACCCCAACAACGATGCTCGCTACGACGATTGGTACAACAATCATTTTAATTAATCTGATGAAAATATCACCAATTGGTTTTAAGTATCCTACAACTGTGCTATCGCCATAAAAAATTGCCCCAACTGCAATACCAAGCGCAAGACCTATTAAAATTTGCCATGCAAGTCCAAGTTTTTTCATACTTGCTGCAACCCCCTTCTTAGATGCGTTAACTCTCCCCTTCTCTCGTTCTATGAAACTAAGAAATTAAGAGTATTACATATTATTCGACAATTCACTACATTTTGTCCCTGTTAAAAATGATAAATCAAAAAAGGAAATCTGACAACTAAATAAGTTTACATGAATACAAATAATTTTCTTGACAAAAATAAAACTCATGTCAGAAAACCTCACATGAGAACGATTCCTCACTATTCACTTATAGATTTTAAAACAAAGCTTTATTGTGTAAAATGAAATCATTTTTATTCATTTTACGTGCTGCTAAAATTAAAAAATTCGATTCTTAATACCAATTTTAACTTTACAATTAGGCGACAAACTCTCCTAAAATATTCTTAATTCCGACAATACTTAGCAATTTTATAAAATTTTCTTTACAGTATGATTACAACAATAGACACCCTTCTTCTTCTTATGATATATACATTCATAGGGAAAGGAGCTAGACAACAATGAAGAAATTTGCAGCTTTCAGCGTTTTAGCAGCAGGAACTATTTTTGTTTCTCCGTTACTTTCACCAGTACACGCGGAAACAAATCAAGATAAATTATCTACAATTGAATCAGAATTAGAGGGAAAACAAAACGACTTACAAAATAAATCAGCAGAAAAAGAACAAACAGAAAAAGAAATACAAGAATTACAAAAAAAGATTGATGAACTAACTATTTCTATTAATAAAAATGAAGCTGATTTAAATGATACAAAGAAAGAAATTAGCAAGACTCAACAAGTCATTGCCGAGAAAAAGAAACATATTGAGCAATTACAAACAAACATAGATACACGTCAAGAGGTCATTAAACAACGACTGCAATCTATGCAAGAAAAACCTCGCACAAATATCATTACGGAAGTGTTAACAAATTCAAATAACATCGCAGATCTTGTTGACAATATATATTCCGTAAGTTTGATTTTAAATAATGATACCGATATTGTAAAAAAACAAACGAGTGATCAAGAGGCTGTAACAGCAGAAAAAGAGACTGTTGAGAAAAAGGAACAGCAATTAGAGGAATCCAAACAAAAATTAGAACATAAGCAACAAGAATTGCAAGCGAATCAACAGCAGCAACAAGCGCTCATTAACGATCTACATACGAAAGTATCCAAAGTAGATTCTGAGATTGAGGGATTAGAAGAATCGAAGAGCATTTTAGAAAATCAACGACAAGCGGTTCAAAAAGCAATTGAAGAAGAAAAACGAGCGGAAGAAGCTCGTAAAGCTGAAGAGGCACGCAAGGCAGAGGACGCAAAAAAACAATCTGCACCAACACCGCAAGATACGAACAAAGGTGGATTTATTAAGCCAGCCGCTGGTTCAAAAACTTCTGGATTCGGCGCTCGTTCCCTAGATAATCATAAAGGCATTGATATCGCAGCCGCTGGAACAGTTCCAATTATCGCCGCTGCAGACGGTGTTGTTATTCGTTCCGAATTATCATCCACTTATGGAAACGTCGTTTACTTATCACATCGTATAAACGGAAAAACTTATACAACAGTATATGCTCATATGAGTAGCCGTTCTGTATCTAATGGACAAACTGTAAAACAAGGCGAGCAATTAGGATTTATGGGGAACACCGGTCAATCTTTCGGACAACATTTACATTTTGAACTTCATATTGGTGAATGGAATGTAGGTAAAACAAATGCAGTTGACCCTTCAAGTTATATCGGATTATAAAAGGAAACTTTAATCATTGTGTTTCTTACCATATCACTTCTTTGCTTTCACTGAATTTTGAGGCAGGAGTTTTACTAGCAGATAAATAAAGAAACTCGGTACATACCGAGTTTCTTTATTTATCCCGAAAGCAGGTTCTTTTTTATTCACCTCCATTATTTTTAACACTTTGTAGGCATTTTACATAGACTAAAACAAAATGCCTATTCATCTAGGGGGGATACACATGAATACAGAACAACAAGCAGAACTACAAGAAGCCAAAGAAACATATGTTGGCCGATTATTTACGCTTGGTAGTTCGATCCTATTTTTAATTGGTTCCGTTATATCAATTGCTACAGCTTATAAAACATATACTCGTTTATTAAAAACATCTACATCACAATAAAGTGAAACTTTAACCAGCGAGAGTATTACTGTCCGCGAATAGCGGGATAAAATAAAAAGGCAGGGAATTTCCCCTCGCCTTTTTATTTTGCAAACATCTTAAATATACCAATTGCATTTAAAAATACGATTACTACTGTAATTGGAATTACATAACGTAGTAAGAAAAGCCAAATGTTAAATAATGTTTTTCCTTTCGTTTCTGTAACTTCTAATTCCTTCATTAGTAAATCTTTACTCATTTTATTCGGTACAAACAATGAAATCGCTAGTACTCCTAACGGCAGCAATACATTGCTTACCGCAAAATCCACTAAGTCAAAAAATGTTTTTCCAAAGACTTTTACATCACTCATAACCCCAAATGATAGAGCGCATGGAATTCCAACGGCAAAAATGAGTAATCCAATAATAAATGATGCTGAAGGACGTTTCTTCTCATTATCTTTCGCTACAGATGCAACAACAATTTCAAGCATCGAGATTGCAGAAGTTAAGGTTGCAAAGAAGAATAAAATTAAAAACATAATAAAGAAAAATTGTCCGAATGGTATTTTTGCAAATACTGCCGGGAGAACAATGAACAATAAACCTGGTCCTTCTGTTGGTTTAACCCCTAACGCGAAGATCGCCGGGAAAATCGCTAGTCCGGCAAGCACTGTAATAAAAACTGTTAAGCTCACAATTGATGTTGCTGATTTCGCTAAATGCTCTTCTTTCTTTAAATATGAGCTGTATGTTACCATTACCGAAGCTCCTACTGTTAGTGAAAAGAAAGATTGTCCCATCGCATACAAAATCGTATCTGCTGTTAACTTTGAAAAATCCGGTTTTAAGAAAAACTCTACACCAGCCCATGCACCATCAAGTGTAAGAGCACGAATAATAATAGCAATAAACAAAATAAATAATAGCGGCATCATATACTTACTTGCCTTTTCGATTCCTTTTTCTACACCTTTACTTACAACAAAAATAGTACAAAGCATAAAGATCAGCTGAGCGCCTACCGCACTAGCAGGATTCGAAATTGTTTGTTCGAACAATTTGCCATATTCAACTGCCCCGCTCCAAAAATTCCCTGTCACACTATAATATAGATATAATAAAATCCATCCACCTACGACACTATAAAAGGATAATACACTAAAGCAAGTAACAACGCCCATACGACCAATCCATGGATATAATTTACTATTTGGTACTAACAATTTATATGCAGTAACCGCTTCTTTTTGTGTACTACGACCTATAACAAACTCAGCTATAAGAAGAGGCATACCAATAAACAAAGTTAATAATAAGAAGACTAGGAAAAATGCTCCTCCTCCACCATTACCTGCAACGTACGGAAACTTCCAAATCGCTCCAAGTCCTACTGCGGCTCCGGCTGCTGCGAGTACAAAACCTATTTTCGATGTCCATTGCTGTGTTTCTTTCATTGTAAATTCTCCTTTTCTGAATATTTACGCTTTTCTTAATTATACACTTTCATTTCATACTCGCACACCTCCTTTAGAAAATAAAAAAGCCCCCTACACGCTACTATGCATGTAGAGGACGATATATGTAATAGAATACCGTGGTACCACCTCGATTGGATTAAATAATCCCACTTGTTCAGGTACAGGAAAAATTCCGATACCCTATCCTTGTAACGGCGGAACCCGGGTTGCCTACTAAATAGTTCAGCATACCTCTCGCAAACCCATTCTGTATATTTTATCGTACCGGGCTCACACCTTATCCCAGCTCTCTGAACGCATCAAATATACGTACTCTTCTTGCTCATCGATTTCATCTATTGAAGTTACTTGTGATTATAGAGTAGATTGCTATATTTGTAAAGAGGAATTTAATTTATCCGGCTATATAAAAGGATCCGACCGCTTCTACGCATGGCCGGATGCTCTCTTCCACCTAAAAAGAAAGGTTTATCTCAGTTTTTTAATTTATATTTTCAGCAATACGTGTATTCTATTCTACACATACTCTTTCAGCTAACTCTTGTAAAAACCTTTCTCTTTTTTTCTGGTTTTGAATATACTCAAGCTTCAACACTTCTTGCAATAAAATATTCTGTTGTCTTTTTTCTAGTCGTAATTGTTTCACCTTCATTCTTACTTCATATAAGAAATCAAGATAGTCTTCATATGTCTCATCATATTTCATCGCAATATCATCCCGAATTTTTTTCGCAAGTTTTGGACTTGCACCTCCAGTAGAAACGGCAACATTGAGCTTTCCTCTATGCATAGTTGCTGGAAAATGAACATTTCCACTTTCAGGATTAGTAATCACATTCACAAGCTGGTTTAATGATGCATCTTGTGCAATATGCTCATTTAATATTGCATCACTTGTAGCTGCTACTACTAAGAATGCATCTTCTAGATCACTTTTTTCATAGTCTTTTTGAAACCAGCGAATTTTCTTTGATTCTACAAGCTTCATTAAACTCTTATCTAAATCACGACTCACTACTACTATATTCGCTCCTTCTTTTAGTAAAGGCGCGATTTTATATGATGCCACTCGGCCACCACCAATGACAACAACTCGTTTATTTCTAATTCGAACTGTAAGTGGGTACACGCTCATCTCCCCTTAAAGTTTCTTCCGTTTTCTGAATCAGCATTTCTTGAAATACATGATTTTCCCCCAAATAAGGACATACATGTATACTCGAATAACTATAATTGCGAACCTCTCGTTCAATATGTTTCATTAACAATCCTGTAAATAGTAGATAAGGCAGAACAACGATGTTCTCATTAGCTCGGTTTACAACTACTTTTAACTTTTCCTCAAATCGCGGCTCCGCTGCAGCTAAATAACATACTTCTACCTTTCCAACTTTCTCTTCTTGTTCAAACAAAGAAGCAATACGCTTAATATCTTGTAACGTCTCAGGATCACTACTCCCCCTTGCAACAAGTAATAGGGTCACTTCATTTTCATACTCTTTAATGCCACTTCCCTTATACGCAGCCGATACGAGTGATTCCGAAACACCAAACGGATTCCCATAAGTCATTACAATGTGAGGATATTTATTTTTCATTTTTTTCAACTCATTTGGGATATCTTCTTTCACATGCCCTGCTGCTAATAAAAAGACCGGAACAACAACAATTTCTGTTGCGCCTCTTCTTACGCAAGCAGCAAAGCCTTCTGAAATAAAAGGCTTTGCTAACTCTAAAAAACACAGCTCTTGAATAGGAGCTGATACACGATTCATACAAGAAGAAACAAAGTCTATCGCTTCCTCTTTCGCCTCTCTCAACCTACTTCCATGGCATATATATAACACAGCTTTCATTTTATAACACTTCGCTTACTGGATACGTAATGTCAGCCTGGCGTTCAAACCAATGAATTTTTTCACGAAAACGAACAACTTCTCCAATCACAATCATACTCGGATTTTGAATCCGCTCTTTTCCAGCAATCGTTACAATTGTTCCTAACGTTCCTGTAATGGTTCGCTGAGATGATGTAGTTCCCCACTCCACAATAGCAACTGGCGTATCTTCTCCTTTTCCATGTTTCAAAAGCTGTTCACATATATAAGGAAGGTTGCTTACTCCCATATAAACAGCAAGCGTATCAACACCTTTCGCTAAGTTTTCCCACTTCACATCTTCTTCAGCACCCTCTTTCCGATGCCCTGTCACAACAGCGAAACTTGCGCTCGCGTCCCGATGTGTAACAGGAATACCAGCATATGCTGAAGCAGCAATCCCAGCTGTAATACCAGGTACAATTTCAAACGGAATACCATGCTTTACTAACGCTTCCGCTTCTTCACCACCTCTTCCGAATACAAATGGATCTCCACCTTTTAAACGCGTTACAATTTTTCCTTTTTTCGCATATTTAACAAGAAAAGCATGAATCGTTTCTTGTTTCATGGTGTGATAGTTTGGTAGCTTCCCACAATATATTAAGTCTGCATCTGGCTTTGCATAAGAAAGTAATTCCTTATTTACAAGACGATCATATAAAATGACATCCGCTCGTTCGATACACTTTACCCCTTTTACAGAAATTAACTCTGGATCTCCCGGCCCTGCACCAACGATATATACTTTTCCCATCATCTCTCCTCATTTCTACTATAAGGTGAAACTTCCATCCCTATTACGAATAGAAGTTACTATATAAATCCATTTTGATTTTCCAACATATAAGTCACTGCTATAAAGAACAAAAGGTGACCTGCACTCGTTTTCTCTCTTTGTTTTCACTCGACATGAGGCAAGAGGAGGAGCTGACCGCTGCTATGCATGGCCGAATGCTCTCTCCCACCTGAAAAGAAAGGTTTGATATCGGTTTTTCAACTTGTATTACACTGTCTCCTGCTCATGAATGACAAATGCTGCACCTGTTCGAATCTTCTTTTTTTCATAGAGAGAGATTTCTTTCACTTCTGGAAGCGGTAAAAAATACTTCTCTAATTCTACTTCCACAAGTTTAAACGCCTGTTCTTCACTTTGCGCAACAACCACTACAGGAACAACACCATTTGCCAATACTGCTTCAAAACGATACAAATCCATATTGCTCCCTCCTAAGATGCAATCACTTCTTCTAAAATATGATTTAAGGCCTCTTGTAAATCTTCTATACCAACGCGTCCTACAAACTCATAAAATGTTTCAGCTGGCAGTTTATGTTCTTTAAAATATGTTAAAAACGATACAAGAACATTGGGAAGGTCTTCTCCATCAATCTTTCCTTTTAATTTTTGGTTATAGACACCACCATCTAATAACGTACCACCTACATAAATTTCAAATGCTTCAACAATTCCTTTTTCTTTCGTTTTCAATTTCACCCCTTGCAAGCCAATGTCCGCAATTTGTCTTTGTCCACATGAATTTGGACATCCTACCATATGAATACGAACCGGAACATCTAAAGCAAGCTGTGTATCTAAATAATCTGCAATATTACGTAGTCTTTCTTTCGTTTCTACTAATGCAAGGTTACAATACTCAATACCTGTGCATGATACCGCATATCCGATGAAAGATTTTGGACTTGCAGAAATAGATTCAAATAAAGGTTCTTTTAACAGTCCTTCTATATTTCCTTTCGGAACATTCGGAATAATGAGGTTTTGTGAGTTGCATGTACGAATTTCACCATTTCCGTACTGTTTCGCAATTCTAGCAATTTCAAAGAACTCCTCAGAGTGTAAGCGACCAACCGGTACGTTAAAACCAACGTATGATAAATTCCCTTGTTTTTGCTTATGAACACCGTAGAAATATCCAGCATTCCATCCTTTTAAAGCATCCTTCCCTTTATCATGTAAATGTCCTGTATATTCTAATAATTTTTCTTTAAATTTTTCCGGTCCCCAATCCGCAACTAAGAATTTCAAACGTGCCAAATGTCGTTTTTCACGATATCCAAAATCACGGAAAACGGTAGCAATTGCAATCGCAACCGATTTCACTTGCCCAGGAAGTATGAATAAATCTAGTTCTTGTGCTAAATACGGACGGGCAGATAACCCCCCGCCTACTCGTAAATGAAATCCCTCCACCGTTTTTCCATCAATCTCTTTTGTAGCCGGAATGAAGGCAGCACAGTTAATCTCAGCATTTGCTGCATTATATACGTTTGTGCTGATCGACATTTTAAACTTTCGAGGTAAATTTGAAAATTCTTCATTATGTTGAAAGAAATCATATACCTCTTTTACAATTGGCGCTGTATCAAATAGTTCATCACCATCAATACCAGCAAGGGGGTTCCCAATAATATTTCTTGTAATATCACCACAAGCTCCCGCTGATGATAATCCTACCTTTTCTAAGCGGTTAAAAATATCTGGTATTTGACCAATTTCAAGCCAATGGAATTGAATCGCCTGTCTTGTAGTAATATCAAGAACATCACGACCATAATCTTCCGCAATTGAAGCCAATACCTCCACTTGTTCATTCGTTAAAATACCAGAAGGAATATTAACGCGCATCATAAAATACCCTGCCTCTTTTGGACGTTGTAAATATAACCCCGCCCACTTAAATGAATCCCACTCTTCTTTCGGAATAGAATCAAATCCATTTTCAGCATAATACGGAATAGCTTTAAAGATTTCTAAGCCATCTTTTTCTAATTTCTTTTTCTCTGTAGCATTTAACTTTTCATTGTTTGCCCACACTTTTTCATAACTCATTTTTATTCCCCCTATATAAAGCTACGCTCTTGTAAGTAACCGATAATTTGTTCTGCACATTGTTCAATCGAATAAAGATACGTTTCTACAACCACTTCTGCTCCAAACGGCTCTTCATACGGCGAATTAATGCCGGTAAATTGCTTAATATCGCCTTGTCTCGCTTTTTTATAGAACCCTTTCGGATCACGTTTCTCACATTCTTCTATTGGACACTTTACAAACACTTCGAGAAATTCGTCCTTTTCAAGAATATCCCTTACTTGCTGGCGATCCACTCGAAATGGAGAAATAAATGCTGTTAATACAATTGTCCCTTGATCTACAAATAACTTTGCCACTTCACCAATACGACGAATATTTTCTGTCCGATCACTTTCGGAAAATTCTAAATCTTTATTTAAACCATGACGAATATTATCGCCATCGAGTACATAATTACCAATATTTTTTTCAAATAATTTTCGGGCAACCGCATTTGCTACTGTTGATTTTCCAGAAGCTGATAAGCCTGTGAACCAAAGGACAAAACTGTGGTGACCACTTTTCTTTCGTCTTTCCTCTTTTAAAACAGATGCTGTATGCCAAGTGATATTTGTTTCCATCCTACTCTCTCCTTATTTTGTAACGACTTCTTTTTGTAAACCACGAATTAATATTTCTATAACTTCTTTACGGCTAAATTCACTTGGTGGAATTTCTCCATTTCGCAACATTTCTCTTACTTTCGTCCCTGATAAAATAACATGTTCTTCTTTACTGTGCGGACATGTTTTCGTAGAGGCCATCGCCTCACATTTTGCACAGTAAAAACTATGTTCAAAGAAGAGTGGTGCAATCCCTAACTCTTCTACTGTAAAATTCGTAAAAATCTCTTGCGCTTCGTACGTACCGTAATAATTCCCTACCCCAGCATGATCACGCCCCACAATGAAGTGCGTACAACCAAAGTTTTTTCTAACCAGTGCGTGAAATATCGCTTCACGTGGTCCTGCATAGCGCATTGCTGCTGGAAAAACACTTAAAAAGACACGGTCACTCGGATAATAATTTTTCAAAAGCACTTCATAACTTTCCATACGTACATCAGCTGGAATATCATCTGATTTCGTTTCACCAACGAGCGGATTTAAAAATAAGCCATCTACAATTTCCAGTGCAGACTTTTGAATATATTCATGTGCACGATGAACAGGATTTCTCGTTTGAAAACCTACCACTGTTTTCCAGCCACGTTTTGCAAACTCTGCACGTGTTTCACTTGGATCTAAATGATAAGAAGCAAACTTATCATTTTCAAAACGCTTCACAAGCGTAATTGTTCCTCCAACATAAACATTTGGCCTGTCATATAACTTTTTCACACCTGGATGGGCAGTATCAGTCGTTTTATAAACAAGCAATGCTTCCTTGTCTTTATCCGGTGTAAAAATATCTTCTATTTGAATCACACCATATGTGGTCCTTTCTTTGACAAGACGAACCTCTTCACCAATTTTTAATTGCTTCGCCTTCTCTTCTGTTATTGGTAGTGTAATAGGTATACTCCATACATCACCACTTACTAAACGCATGTTTTCTATAACAGATTGATAATCTTTCTTTCCTAAAAATCCAGTAAGCGGGCTATAACCACCTATTGCAACAAGCTCTAAATCACTTAAAGCAATTTTGTCCAATTCAATTTCTTTTGTAATCCCCTTTATTTCATATGTTTCATCAATACGATTTACTAATATTTTGGTTTTACTCATTCCCCTGTCCGCCTCTTTCACATATATTTAAAATCAACCATGACCTTATTGATCATGAAGGCCACATTCCGTTTTCATCTTTCCAGCCCATCGTCCATCCCTTGAATCTCCCCTCTCTCCCACAGGCAACGTACATTTTTCACACCCTATACTTGGGTAACCCATGTCGTGCAATGGATTATAAGGCAAATCATGCTTATATACGTAACGCCACACTTCCTTCCACGTCCAATGAATAAGCGGACAAATTTTAATAGATTGGAAGCGATGATCCTGATTTATAAACCTTGTATGTTTACGCGTTTCAGATTGTTCCCTTCTTAGCCCTGATATCCACGCTTTTCCATTCGATAAGGATTCCTCAAGTGATAAAATTTTCCTTAATTTACAACAAAGATTCGGATTATGTTCCCACAAACGATCCCCATGCTTTTTCGCTTGCTCCTCAAGCGTTAGCGAGGGTTGCTTTTCAATAATTTCAAGATCCGGAAACCTTTCGCGCACCCGCTTAATTAAATCGTATGTTTCTTGAAAATGAACGTTTGTATCTAAAAATACAACTTTTGCAGATGGATTTACTTGGTTTATAAGATGTAACAACACCATCCCCTCTACACCAAAGCTACATGCGTATACAATTTCATTTTCATAATGTTTATAGGCCCACTCTAATACTTGTAACGCTCCTTTTGTTTCATCTTTCTCAAAAAAAGAAACGAAATCCTCTTTCCACGTTTCATACGTCAGCATGTTCTTTCCCCCCTGTAACGCAAAAAGACGGTTTTAACCTAATAAAATAGATTAAAACCGCCTCTAGTTTTTCTAGTCAGCGCTTTTTACTTTAAGCGTACCTTTTCACTTTTTTCAAGCTGAATCACTTTTCCATCTTGCACAACAATTGTAATAGAACCATATTTCATATCCGCAAGCATCGTTTGAATTTTCTCAGCTACTTCGTCAAAATGTCCACGCACTCCCACGAACAGCCCCCCTTTTTATTCATAAAAAAAATCTTTTCCATTTCGAAAAGACTGTTCGGTAATATATTTACCTTATCTTTCAAAATGGATGCCATTTTGCTGGACTTAGCACCTTGCTTCTTATAAGCAGGTTGCTGAGCTTCGTAGGGCCAGTTCCCTCCGCTTCTCTTGATAAGCTTTGTATTTGTATTTTATCATAATTCTGATTTTTTCAATCCTAGTTTTCCGATATATTTTATATTTTTTAAAAGGGGTTGCTCTATTTGAACAACTCCTTTTATCACTACACAAGCTCTTTTATACGTATGCGATCGTTCCCAATTATATTTTCATATGTTTCACGTTCAACAACAACTTGTGATGCCCCGCCTTTTGCAAATACTACAGCCGGTCTGCGAATCCGATTATAATTATTAGCCATAGAATATCCATATGCTCCTGTACAAGAGATCGCTAACAAATCTGCTGTAGCAACTTGCGGCAGTTCTATATCCCAAATAAGCATATCTCCACTCTCACAACACTTTCCAGCAATTGAAACAACTTCTTCAGCCTCTTCTTTCCCTCGATTTGCTAGCATCGCCTCATAACGAGCTCCATATAAAGCTGGTCTTAAATTATCTGTCATTCCCCCATCGACTGACACATATTTACGAATGCCAGGGATATCTTTTACAGCTCCTACTGTATAAATTGTTGTTCCTGCATCCCCAACAATACTACGACCTGGTTCAATCCATATTTCAGGAAGTGGATAATTATTTCTTGTAAATTGTTCTCTCACTGCATCTGTTACAGCATGCACATATGTTTCAAGGGTAAGTGGTGTATCAGCTTCTGTATAACGAATACCAAAACCTCCACCAACATTTAACACTGTTACAACATAACCAGTCTGTTCTCTTATCTCTTCTAAAAAGTTATGCAATACTTCAATCGCTCGAACAAATCCTGCTGTTTCAAAAATTTGTGATCCAATATGTGAATGAATACCTAACACATTATAATTTGATTTCTCTAGTGCTATTTGAGTCGCCTGCATTGCCTGACCAGTCGAAACTCCAAAACCAAATTTCGAATCATCTTGCCCTGTTGTAATATATTCATGTGTATGCGCCTCTACTCCAGGTGTAACTCGAATTAATATATTTACAATTTTTCCATACTGCTGTGCTAAGTCATGTAATATTTCCATTTCAAAGAAATTATCTACCACAAAGCAGCCAACATCTGCTTGCAGCGCCATGACAATCTCTTCTTCGGTCTTATTATTACCATGAAAATGAATGCGTGATGCAGGAAAACCAACTTGCAAAGCAGTATACAATTCGCCCCCAGAAACAACATCTAAAGACATATTTTCTTCACGAGCTACTCGGCACATCTCCATGCACAAGAACGCTTTACTTGCATACGCTACTTGGTAAGAGAATCCACTTTCCTGGAAAGCACGATGAAACGCGCGGCATTTTTCCCGAATAGAAGCCTCATCGTATACATAAAGTGGTGTCCCATACTGTTTGGCTAGCTGCGTTGTATCGCATCCTCCAATTTCTAAGTGTCCTTGCTCATTGATTCGGCTTGTGCCGTGTAAATACATTTGAATTCCTCCCTTATTTCCTCTAAAACTCATAACCCCAATCTTCTTCTATTCATTGCAGCGCGTTTTTAGATAAAGTGAAACTTTAATCAGTGGGAGTTTCATCCCCACTGATTATGAGCCTTCACCAATCGGGCTTTTACGGGTAGTTGATCCTCCACCTAACTTCTTTGTTTTCTCAGAATTTTAAGATATGAGATCCTACTGCCCGTTAAAGCAGGGTAAACAAAAAACGCGCGGAACAATGTTCACACGCGTTTCTTATTAGGAATAATGTATCATGAAAAAATAAACGAGTTGTTATCTTCTCAAATAAGAAACCGCATCAACATCTCCAAATAGCTCTCCATAAAATAAAATCTTATGACAGTACTACATTTATTCAATGTAGTCCCAATATATGAATGACGTGGTCACTCTTACATTTCGGCAATAGTCCCTTTCAATCTATGATCACAGATTCCACTAAATCTCCCATAGCTTACTCTTTCCTATCGCGGCCTCTACCTTTGAGAGTAGATGAGGTAAATCTATTTAATTTTCAAACATCTAATGTTGGTATTAACAATACCAAACGAATAAATTATTTGTCAAACAATTTTTCACATTGTTTTTTTACAATTTAATTTCGTATTATCTGGTAAGCGCTTTATATCTATTTTTTTCACGGTCCATTCTCCCTCATCATTATTAAACGTAATTCTTATTTTTTCAAATGGCGGAAGTACTTTCCCACCTATGGCTTCATATTTCGTCACTTCAATTACAGCTTGAAATAAATATGTACCACTATACATTTTTTTCAAACTAACAATCTTCGGGCATTCATACGGTTTTTGTTTCCCATAATGCTTCTCAATCGCTACATTTATTTGCGGAAACAAAACGGAATAAAGAGCATCTTCTAATAATGGCGCATCATATTGTGCAGCAAAAACTGTAGGGGTAGAAAAGAATAAAAAACCACTACATATGAAACAAAATAACTTTTTCATCATAACCTCCGTATCAAAATGCGATATGGTTATTGTCTCCGTTTTCTCTTTTTCTAACCAATTCTTATAAAAATTATCCACAATTCTGCTTTGTTTTCGTATAATAGTACATAAAGATATACGACTGTTCGTATATATAAAGTGAAACTTCTATCATTAGAACTACAATCACTAGAACCGTCACTTACAGTAGGAGAGGAGTATGTTATGCTACAACATTTGTTTCCAAAATTACGATTTGCACTTGTTGCAGTCGTTTTATTATGGATAAAAACATATATAGTGTACAAGCTAGCCTTCGATATTAAAATTGATAGCTTCTTTGAAGAAATGATGCTTTTGTTTAATCCAATTGCTTCATTGCTTTTATTTTTTGGTCTAGCTTTATTAGCATCAAAGTATCGAAATCGAATTATTATTGGAATCAGCTTTTTGCTGTCATTTATTTTATTTGGAAACGCGATGTTTTACGGTTTTTATAATGACTTTGTCACATTCCCTGTTTTATTCCAAACAAATAACATGGCTGATTTAGGAACAAGTATTAAAGAACTATTTACGTACAAGACATTACTTCTATTTGCGGATGCAATTATTCTAATGTTTATTTCACGTAAGTTCCCGGAATTTTGCAATAATACGCCACTATCTCGCTCTGAAAAACAAAGCTTTTTTAGTGGTATAACAGCTCTATTAGCATTGCAAGTTATTGTTTCTGTCGTTCATAAACCGCAGTTATTTTCACACTCTTTTGATCGTCAAACCGTTGTAAAAAATCTAGGTTTATACACATATCATCTATTTGACATTACACTTCAGTCTAAATCTTCTGCAGAGCGTGTATTTGCAAGTGGAGACGGTTTTTCTGAGATTAAAAACTACGTGAATTCAAAAGATAAACAAGTTGATAAAAGTTTATTTGGAGTTGCAAAAGGAAAAAATGTCATTTTAATTTCAATGGAATCCACACAAAATTTTGTTATCAACAAAAAAATAAATGGAAAAGAAATTACTCCATTTTTAAATCAATTTATAAAAGATAGTTATTATTTCGATAACTTTTATCATCAAACTGGACAAGGAAAAACATCCGATGCCGAATTTATTGTAGAAAATTCATTATATCCATTAGACCGTGGCTCTGTATTCTTTACACATGCAAACAATGAGTACACAGCAACTCCTGAGCAGTTAAAAAAATATGGATATTATTCCGCAGTCTTCCATTCGAATGATAAAACTTTCTGGAATCGTGATGTAATGTATCCAGCACTCGGATACGATCGTTATTTTAACCTAAATGATTATACAGGAACAGAACAAATGTCTGTTGGGTGGGGACTAAAAGATAAAGAGTTCTTTGAACAATCGATCTCCAAGCTTAAATCTTTACCACAACCGTTTTATACAAAATTTATTACATTAACAAATCATTTCCCATTTCTTTTAAATCCAGAAGATCAATATATTAATGAGTATAATTCTGAGAGTGGTGTACTAAATCGTTATTTCCCAACCGTTCGCTATACAGATGAATCTCTGAAACTATTTATCAATCGATTAAAAGAAGAAGGGTTATACGATAATTCAGTTATTATTATTTACGGGGATCATTACGGTATTTCTGAAAATCATAATGCTGCTATGGCACAATTTCTCGGTAAAGAATCCATAACTCCATTTGATTCGATGCAATTGCAACGTGTACCACTTATTATTCATGTACCTGGTCAAGAAGGAAAAGTTATTTCTAAAGTATCTGGACAAATCGATATAAAACCAACATTGCTCCATTTACTTGGTGTCAAAACAAACCAATCCATTGAGTTTGGTACCGATTTATTTGCAAAAAATGAGCATCCACTTATGATTATGCGTGATGGTAGTTTCGTAACAAACGATTATGTTTATACAAAAAATATGTGCTATAAAAAAAGCACAGGTGAATCTATTGATTCAGCAATTTGCCAGCCATATATTGAAAAAGCAAAAACAGAATTAAGTTATTCTGATAAACTTATCTATGGAGATTTATTACGATTTGATCCTAACAATAAATACAAAACGGGAACAATGATAACTAAATTTGAATGACCCTAAAAGCAACCTTAAATGATAACAATTTGAGGTTGCTTATTTCTTAATTAAATTTTTACCCTTTCTTAAACATGATGATCTTATCTAACAAAATCTCTCCCCCAACTCAAAGCTCAGTAGAAATAAAAAAGTTAGACAAGGGATAAACTACTCATGAAAGCCTGCCTTAATGAACCACATCGCTGAATACGATTTCACTTAACGAAATCTTTCACAAAATGGGAATTTTTTCGTACGTGGAAAGAAATTTATGTTATGATAAAACAAGTAAACTTTCATACACTAATTAAGAATTTATTACAGAAAGCAAGGGATCAGATTTTGTATAGAGCAGCAATTCCAAACTTATTTACGCTCGGAAATTTATACAGTGGATTTTTATCAATCGGCTATGCATCTTTAGGGTATTATAAACCAGCTGCTATTTTAGTACTAATCGGGATGATGTTAGATAGTCTTGATGGTCGGGTTGCTCGTTTATTGCGTGTTGATTCACAAATGGGAAAAGAACTTGATTCACTAGCAGATGTTGTAACATTCGGTGCTGCACCTGCGGTTTTAATGTACTACACTTCCTTTTCCAATTACGGAATTATCGGACTATACATAGCAGGCCTATTCCCTCTGTTCGGAGCATATCGCTTAGCAAGATTCAATGTAACGCCTTCCTCTACTTCTATGAAATATTTCACTGGCGTTCCTATTACTGCAGCAGGAGGACTTGTTGCCTTCTTAACATTGTTTTCGCATACCATTCCAAAAATTGTCCTCATTACAGTATTTGTAACGTTTGCATTTTTAATGGTAAGCCGTATTCGCATCCCAAGTTTAAAAGATGTGCCAATTCCACGATACAGTATCATTGTTACACTATTTTTAATCGGCAGTATTTATACAATGTATAAAACAAGTTTTGGCAACATTTCAGTATTTCTATTCATTGCTATTCCACTTTATATTTTGTTTATGTTATCTCAATTTATTAGACAAAGACCTTCTCATAAAAAACGAGCAAATAAAGAAAAGTAGAAAGAACCCTTCCAGTTGGAAGGGTTCTTTCTATTTTGTAACAAATTCCTTTTGGTTTACAGGTGTTAATGGTTCTTCTCCTTCTAATACAGCTAAAATGTTACGCACTGCCATTTCAGCCATAGCATCACGAGTTTCAAATGTTGCGTTTCCAACATGCGGAGTAAGGACAACATTTTTCAGTCCCTTTAATCTCTCTGTAATTTTCGGTTCAAACTCAAATACATCAAGAGCTGCCCCTTCAATTTCATTTGTCTCTAACGCATGAGCAAGCGCTAGTTCATTCATGATTGGACCACGTGCTGCATTTATAATATATGCTGTTTTCTTCATCATTTTAAATTGTTCTTCATTAATCATATGATGAAGACTTGGATTATACGCACAATTAATCGTAATAAAGTCTGCTGTTTGTAATAGTTCTTCTAATGTTACATATGTTGCTTCTAATTCACTTTCTGTCTCATACTTACGGTTTGGACCTGTATAAATCACATTCATTCCAAATGCTTTTGCACGTTTCGCAACTGCTTTTCCAATTTCACCAAGACCGATGATTCCAATTGTTTTCCCATATACTTCTCGACCGAGGAAAAAGAGTGGTGCCCAGCCATTAAATCCCACTGTACGACATAGTGTATCTCCTTCTGGAATTCGTCTTGCAGCCGCTAAAAGAATAGCAAATGTTAACTCTGCTGTTGCTTCTGTTGAAACTTTCGGTGTATTTGTAACTACAACTCCTTTTTCTGCTGCATACTTGTAAGCAATATTATCGTAACCTGCACCATAGTTGGCAATAATTTTCAAATCAGGTGCTGCATCAATCACTTCTTTTGTTACCTTTGTAGAAAGTAAACTTAACAGTGCATCTTTATCCTTAACTCGCTTTGCTAATTCTTCGGTACTGATTAACTCTTCTTTGTCATACATTTCTATTTCATGATTTTGTAATAACTGTAATCCGATTTCTGGAATATTTCCTGCTACTAATATTTTCGCCATTACTAAGCACCTCTTCTATTTAAAAATGAGAACTTCCTTACATTTTATTGTAAGAAATCTATGTCAAAAAAGCCAAGAAATTTGATTACAGTTTTGAAAATTGACACTTTTTCTCATAAGAAAAGGGGAGATGGATATCTCCCCTTTTACTCATTGTTCTTCACTAGATTGTTTTCCCAGCTTTGCATCAATCGTTCCCTCTGCTACCGTATCACTAATTTGTTCTTGTACTACAGAATCAACTTCTTCGTTCGTTTGGGAAGTATAACTTTGATTCGTCACTTTCATACTCTGTTTATTATTTTGTTTTACCATTTAAAACCCTCCTTTATCATTCTTTCTTATTTTGAGCAAAAAGAAAGGTTTTCATCACGAAATCATGTTTTACTTTGAAACAATTACCGATTCTTCTTCAAGCAGTTGCATCTTCCTCACCCGTTCTTCAAATGTAGCAACATGAGAAATACCATGATTACGTAATGTTTTCACGTTTTCTTGGACATAATTTCCTAAATCATTTGGGTAATGAGCATCTGATGAAAGAGTAATTGGTACTTTATATTTTGCCAACACTTGTAAATACAGTGGACTTGGACACATCTCTCGAACAGGATAACGATAATATAATCCGGCATTTACTTCCGTTGCTGTATTTGTTTCTATTAATGCCTTAGCAATTCTTTCGTAATATGGAATCTGTACATTTTCATCTAATCGATAATTAAATACTTTTATATTATCAAGATGCGCTACAATATCAAACATTCTCGAACGAACGGCCTTTTCAACTGTTGTGAAAAATACATCATACAATGTATTTAGCTGATGGTTTTCGAAATATTCTTTCGTATCTGGGTTATCAAATCCCCATCCATCAATAAAATGCACAGAACCAATTACGTAATCCCAATCTCCTAATGCCAATAATTTTTGTAATTCATCTTCCCCACCCATAAAATAATCAGCTTCAATCCCTAGACGCAGTACTACCCCTCTTTTTCTCCAGTGCTCCTTTGCCTCTTGGATTGCTTTTGTAAAATCAGAAATCGATGCTACTCGCACTTGATCTAGCCATTCTTTCTGCAGACGACCGAGCTTTGACTCACTAATGTCTACATATTTCTCATAATATTCCTTCGCCTCATAAAAACGATATAAGTGATCAACAATACCAACTTCTTTTATTCCTTTTCGCAGTGCTTCTTCTAAATAGAAATCAATCCAATCTATTGTAAATGGACCCTCTTGTACTCTTTTTTGCAAGCGTTCTTGTGTTTTCATAAGCCATTCAATCGAATGCCGCTCTTCTTCTAACGGTTGATAATATTCTATTGATTCATTTATTCTCGCCAACCACCCTAGCGAATACGGCCCCTCTTCTAAATGAAGGTGATAATCCACTTTCATAGTTTCTCCCCCTTATAACGTATCAATTTCTTTACGCTCTCCTGTTTTTGAGAGCTTTCCTTGTCTCTCTTTCACTTCTTCCAACACATCTTCTAATGGAATATTTTTTGCGGCTAGTAAAACAAAGCAGTGATAAATCACATCGACCATTTCTTTTATAAGTTCTTCTTTATCATCATTTTTTGCAGCGATTACCACTTCTGTACACTCTTCCCCTATTTTTTTTAAAATCTTATCTTCACCTTTTGTAAATAAATAATTTGTATATGATTCCGAAATTGGACTTTCTTTACGCCGCTCGATGGTTGCATATAAAGACTTCAGTACGTCTTCCATCCTCAGGTCCCCCTATATGATTTTATAATGAAAGCATGTTTTCTCTCCTGTATGACAAGCTGGTCCTACTTGCTTAACAATAATTACAATCGAATCTTGATCACAATCTAAATAAAGAGACTGAACATACTGCATGTGCCCAGACGTTTCTCCTTTGTTCCATAACGCTTGCCGCGAACGTGAATAAAACCATGTTTTCTTCGTTTCTAACGTTTTTTTATACGCTTCTTCATTCATATATGCTAGCATCAAAACTTCTTTTGTTTCTTCTTCTACCACAACAGCTGGCAACAATCCTTTGGAGAAATCAGGTGTCATATTCTCACCTCAATTTTCGCTTCTTGTAATTTCCGCTTCACCTCTTGCACTGTTGCCTCACCATAGTGAAAAATGGAGGCTGCTAATGCTGCATTTACCGATGTTTTTTGAAACACCTTTACAATATGCTCTGCGCTTCCACATCCTCCTGACGCAATAACTGGAATCGAAACAGCTTCTGAAATTGTTTCTGTTAAACGAATATCATAGCCATCCTTCGTCCCATCTGCATCCATACTCGTAAGTAAAATTTCGCCAGCTCCTAACTGTTCTATCTGTTTTGCCCATTGTACAGCATCGATTCCCGTATCAATCCGTCCACCGTTTACATATACATTCCATTTATTTTTTTTTACTTCCCTTGCATCAATTGCGACCACAATACATTGAGAACCGAAATGTCCGGCACCTTCCTCAATTAAATTTGGATTTCGTACTGCCGCTGAGTTAAGTGAAATTTTGTCCGCGCCTGCTCTTAGCAAGGCATACATATCTTGAACAGTTGCAATCCCGCCACCTACTGTAAGCGGAATAAACACTTTCGAAGCTGCTCTCTCTACAACATCTATAATTGTTTTTCTCCCCTCATGCGTCGCCGTAATATCTAAAAAAACAATTTCATCTGCACCTGCTTTATTATACAAAGCAGCTATTTCAACAGGATCACCAACATCTTGTAATCCTACAAAATTCACACCCTTTACAACGCGGCCGTCTTTCACATCTAAACATGGAATAATTCGCTTCGTTAACATATCTTTGTCACTTGCAATGCCTCTTCTAAATCAATTGTTTTTTCATATAGCGCTTTTCCAATAATAACGCCATATACATTCATATCGTTTAACTTCTGTACATCTTGCAATGAGCATACGCCGCCCGATGCAACTATACGGATTGCCACCGCCTTCTGTAGTAATTGTAATTGCTCAAAGTTCGGACCCTCTAACGTACCGTCTTTTGCAATATCTGTAAAAATGATTGTTTGTACGCCGACACTTTCCATTTTCTTCGCAAGGTCGATATAAGAAATTTCAGACACATCTAACCAGCCTCTCGTTGCAACGTAACCGTTTTTCGCATCAATACCAACAATAATGTTTTCTCCATATGAACGAACTGCTTCTTCTAAAAAAGGACGATCATACAATGCTACCGTTCCTAAAATGACTTTTTCCACTCCTACTGACAGTAACATTTCAACCGTTTCGAGAGAACGTATTCCTCCGCCTACTTGAACGGGAATTCGAACTGCTTTACATATATCCTCAATTACGGAAAGATTCATTGATTGACCTGCAACCGCTCCATCTAGATCAACAATGTGCAATGTTCTTGCTCCTAATTTTTCAAACAATAATGCTTGAGCAACTGGATCTTCATTCATAACTGTTTCTTTATTAAATTCTCCTTGATAAAGCCTAACACATCGCCCTTGTTTTAAATCGATAGCTGGGAAGATTTCCATGATTCTACCACCCCTTTAAAATTTCTTAATATTTGTATTCCGATATCACCGCTTTTTTCAGGGTGAAACTGTGCCCCAAATATATTTCCTTTCGCAACAATCCCTGGAATATCAATCTTATAGTCACTACTGCCACATACAATCTCACTTGGACAATCTGCATAGTAGGAATGAACGTAATACACAAATGAACCATCTTCTACTTTATTCCACAACTTAATTTCTCGTTTCTTCTTTAATTGATTCCAGCCCATATGCGGGATTTTATAAGGAACTTTCAGCTTTCGAATTAGTCCTGGCAACAAACCTAACCCTTTTGTTCTCTCTATTTCTTCACTTTCTTCAAATAAAAGCTGCATCCCTAAACAAATACCAAGGAGTGGTTTTCCTTGCGCTCCAATTTCTTGAATCATTGAAACAAGATCTTTTTCCTGCAAAGCAATCATCGCTTTTGGAAAAGCTCCAACTCCTGGTAAGATCACACCGTCACTTTGTAATATCCTCTCTTTATCATCTGTTACAATATGCTCAGCCCCAATACGCGTTAACGCTTGTTCAACACTGCGAATATTCCCCATTCCATAATCTACAATTGCAATCAATTACAACAGTCCTTTCGTAGAGTTTACACCAACAATTTTGTCATTTTTGTCTACCGCTTCGCGCAGTGCACGCCCAAATGCTTTAAATAACGCTTCAATTTTGTGGTGGGTATTACTGCCATATAAAATGCGAGCATGTAGTGTTATATTCGCCGCATGAGCAACCGCTCTGAAAAACTCTTCTGTCAGTTCTGTATCAAAATCTCCTAACTTAGGGTTTTTCAATTCACCTTGAAAGACAAGATAAGATCGTCCACTTATATCAATCGCTACAAAACCTAATGCTTCATCCATTGGTACATATGCTGCTCCATAGCGGTTAATACCTTCTTTATTTTGCAATGCCTCTTTCAAACAGTTTCCAAGCACAATCCCAACATCTTCAACAGTATGATGAGCGTCAACAAACACATCACCTTCTGCTTCAATTTGCAAACCAAATCTACCATGCTTCGCAAACAAAGTTAGCATATGATCAAAGAATCCAACCCCTGTTTGAATTGAAACGTTTGTACTTTCATCTAGTTGTAAACTCAGTTTAATTTTTGTTTCTGTCGTTCCCCGTACTTGACTTGCCTCACGCATTATTTCTCCTCCTCAAATCGAATTTGAATCGCTCTCGCGTGCGCGTGTAATCCCTCTTTATCGGCGAGCGTTGTAATATGGTGTTGAACGTTTTGTAACGCTTCTTTTGTATATGATACAAAGCTCGATTTTTTCACAAAATCATCAACTGATAACGGCGAAAAGAAACGCGCTGTTCCGCTTGTTGGCAGTACATGATTCGGTCCTGCAAAATAGTCTCCAAGAGGCTCTGGGGCATAGGGTCCAATAAAAATCGAACCCGCATGCTGAATATATGCCAAGGCATTCATCGGCTCATTTATATGCAACTCTAAATGCTCCGGTGCTATTTCATTCGACAATTGAAACGCATGATTTAGCGAAGGAACAACGAGAATTGCTCCGTTTCTTTCTATCGATTCACGAGCTATTTCACTTCTTGGTAATACTCGAAGTTGTTGCTTTATTTCTCTTTCTATCTCTTTAGCAAGTTCTACACAAGTTGTAATACAAATCGCTGTTGCCCTCACATCATGCTCAGCTTGAGATAATAAGTCTGCTGCGATAAAAGACGCATTTCCAGTTTTGTCAGCAATTACAACGATTTCAGATGGCCCAGCAATCATATCGATATGAACAGCTCCAAATACCTCACGTTTTGCAAAAGCCACATATATATTCCCTGGACCGACAATTTTATCAACTTTCGGAATCGATTCCGTCCCATATGCTAATGCCGCTATAGCTTGTGCACCACCTACGGTATAAATTTCATCTACACCGGCAATTTCAGCAGCTGCTAAAATATGTGGATCTATTCCCTCTTTCCCTGGTGGTGTTACCATTACAACTTTCTGAACACCGGCAATTTTAGCAGGTAATACATTCATGAGTACAGATGACGGATAAGATGCAGTTCCTCCTGGTACATATACACCAACTGTTTGCAATGGTCTAATCAGTTGCCCACGAATCACACCTTCGTTTTCACAATCTAAAAAGGATTGCCTTTTTTGTTTTTCATGGTATGAGATGATATTTTTCTTTGCGCATTGCAATGCTTCTAGAAATGAAGATTCTACATATTCACTCGCTTTTTCAATTTCTTCTTTTGCAACACGTAACTTTTGTACTTCAATTCCATCAAAAGTTTTTGTATAAGAAAATAGTGCCTCATCTTTCCTTTCTCTCACCCGCTCAACAATTTCTCTTACGCGTATCTGTACAGTTTCTTCTATTATATTAGCCTGTTCTCTTAACTGTTTTATTCTCTTCAACGCTTCCGTGTAGTTTTCAGATATTACCTCCACCCAGAGTCCCTCCTTTATTTATCTGCAGTGATTACACACTCCATCTTATTGATAATATCGAATATTTCGTCTTTTTTTGTTTTTAAAGCAGCTTTATTTACAATCATGCGAGCTGATATTGAATACATTTCTTCAAATACAATCAATCCATTTTCTTGTAATGTTTTTCCCGTCTCTACAATATCAACAATCGCATCTGCTAATCCAAGAAGTGGAGCGATTTCTACCGAACCTTCTATTTTAATAATTTCTACATCTTCTCCCTTACCACGAAAATAAGTGGAAGTAATATGCGGATATTTTGTAGCAATTCTCTTTTTCCGATAGCCTTTCGGATTATATGTTGGGATAGAAGCGACACAAAACTTACAACATCCTACTTCTAAATCCACCATTTCATATATATCTTTCTCATATTCCATTAAAATATCTTTTCCAACAATACCAATGTCTGCAACACCATGTTCCACATAAGTTGCAACATCTACTGCTTTCACTAGAATGAATGAAACATTGCTACTAGCGCTTTGGAATACAAGCTTTCTTCCTTTATCCATCAGTTCCGAACAATCAATCCCAATCTTTTCAAACAGTGGAATGACATGTTTCTCAAGTCTCCCCTTTGTTAACGCAATTTGAATGTTACGCATGAAGTTTCCCCTTCTTTCTGTATCACCCATTTTTCTTTCCACACATATTCCACTAATGCTTTTCCAGTCGCTTCGATCACTTTTATAATCCCTTTCTTCTTCGCAAACTGAAATGTATCTTGCAAATTCTCAAACATAGATAATTCCACTTTCCACCCATCTTTCTGAAGTAAACCACATAGTCTTTCTGCTTCTGCTATCCTATCCAAAGAATAATGAATGATCATATCTAATTTTTTTCGTTTGAATTGTTTTTGCTGTTCTTGTAATGTCCGGACAATTTGATTTACTTGTACAGCCAAGCCGACTGCTGACATCGGTTCTCCAAAATTACCAAGCAATTCATCATATCTTCCGCCACGAACAATTTCTCCCCCAACATCATATATATAACCTCTAAAAATAACTCCCGTATAATAATGCAAATGTTGAATCATCCCAAGATCAATTGATATATACGAACCATATCCTAATTTTTCAATCGTTTTATAGATTTCTTTTACCCGCGCAATCGCTTGCTTCATCTCATAGTTTGAAGCAAGCTTTTCTGCTTCTTCAATTACTTCGAGTTTTCCGAATAATCTTGGTAATCTTTCAAGTAACTGTACAGTTTCATCACGTCGATCTAAATTCTTTTCTTGTAAAAAACGGGATAACTCTGCATAATTTTTACTTTCAATATACGTACGTAAGAGCGACTCCTCTTCTTCTCCAAATGACAGCTTTTTAACAATACATTTGTATAACTGAACTTGCCCTAATTCTATTGTAAAAGCCTGAATCCCTACAGCTTGAAGAGCATGAATTGCACTTACGATACATTCAATTTCAGCACGTATATTATCAATCCCGATTATTTCAATACCTGTTTGAATGATTTCATTGTATTTTCCAGATAGTGATTCATTCGCTCGAAACACATTCCCACTGTATGTTAATTTTACAGGCGCTTCCTCACCGTGGGTTCCTATTACTCTTGCAAGTGGAATTGTCATATCAGGCCTTAACACGATAATGCGTCCTTGTTGGTCAAAAAACTTATACATTTTCTCTTCATCTATCGGCCGATTCCGAAAAGAAAAGACATCATAAAATTCAATCGTAGGCGTTCGTATTTCCTCATAACCTCTTCCTAAAAAAGTACGTCGTAATTTTTGTTCAACTTCTTCTATTAATGTACACTCTTCAAATACATAATCTCTTGTTCCATCTGGATTTGCTCGTTTCCATTTTGTCATACCGCTTTACACTCCTTTCAATTCTGTTCACCAAACTTTCCCCTTCTAGTGTATGCACACTATAACAATCACGAACAAAATAAAAAGAGCCTTGTAGAAAAAATACCTACAAGGCCCTTTCATAGGGTGTAGGTACAACGGGAATAACCCTTGTACCTACACGTTGTTCACGCTAGGTTCAAGGGTTTATGTATGATGATGTAGTTGTGTAAGCATATTGATAGATTGTAATGTAAACATTATCCTTACTCCCTTTCTCCTCTTATTTTCACATAGTATATAACACGAAATTCAGAATGTAAACAAAATTCAAACGTTTTTGTATTTTTCATTACAGCTCGCTAAACAAATTAGCGAGCTGTTTCTCGTTCATATTCTTCAATTTTTTGTTCATATTGAAGCGTGATTCCGATTTCGTCTAAACCACTTAATAGCTTTTCTTTCCACATCTTTTCAATTGTAAAATGAAAACGATGTAGCGGAGTTGTAATTACTTCATTCTCTAAATCAACTTCTATCACATCTCGTGGATCCACAGCTGCTAGCTTTTCACGCATTTCCTTTTCCATCATGATAGGAAGCATACCATTTTTCGTACAATTCATATAAAAAATGTCTGCAAATCCCCCCGCGATAATAACACGGAATCCATAGTCAGCAAGTGCCCATGGCGCATGCTCTCTTGATGAACCACAGCCGAAATTTTCACCTGTAATTAGTATGCTTGCTCCTTTTCGTTCAGGTGCATTTAGTGGGAAATCTGGATTCTCTTTCCTGTCATCCTCATAACGCCATTCATCAAATAAAAATTCCCCAAAACCAGTTCGTTCAATCCTCTTTAAATATTGTTTTGGAATAATTTGATCTGTATCAATGTTATCGTTCAATAGTACAGCAACAGTACCTTTATGAATATGAAATGGCTCCATCATAACTCTCCTTTCTCACATCAACGAAATGACCATAAAGCGCTGCTGCGGCCGCCATCGCAGGGCTAACTAAATGTGTTCTCGCACCCTTCCCTTGTCGTCCTTCAAAATTCCGATTGGAAGTAGATGCACAATGCTCTCCCTCAGGCACTTGATCTGGATTCATTCCCAGGCACATAGAACACCCAGGCTCTCTCCATTCAAATCCAGCTTCTTCAAATATACGATGCAGTCCTTTTTCCATCGCTGCTTTTCGTACTCGTTTGGATCCTGGTACAACAAGTGCTCGCACTCCTTCTTTTACCTTCTTTCCTTTTACAACAGCTGCTGCAATTTCTAAATCTGATAAACGGGAATTTGTACAGGAACCAATAAATACATGCTGAACCGGAATTTCAAGTGCACTTTGTCCTGACTGAAGCCCCATATATGCAAAAGCTCGTTCATCATTTTTATCACGTGTTTCTGGTAACTGTTCATCAATACGCATACCCATACTCGGGTTTGTTCCCCATGTTACATATGGCGCTAGTTTAGCAACATCTACCAAAATATAAGTATCATATATTGCATCTGGCTCAGTATAGAATTCCCTCCAATTCGCCACTGCCAAGTCAAACTCTTCCGGCGCATACTCACGCCCTTTTACATAAGCAAATGTTTTCTCATCCGGCGCAATAATCCCTGCTTTTGCTCCACCTTCAATCGCCATATTACAAAGTGTCATGCGCTCTTCCATTTCCATATTTGTAATTGCTTCTCCGTAAAACTCCATCACATATCCAGTTCCAACTGCTACCCCATATGTAGCTAGAAGGTGTAAAATTATATCTTTTGCATATACTCCTTTAGGTAATTTCCCTTTTAATTCAATCCCCATCGCTTTCGGCTTGCTCTGCCACAATGTTTGAGTTGCTAATACATGCTCGACTTCACTTGTACCAATCCCAAACGCCAACGCTCCAAAGGCTCCATGTGTTGCCGTATGACTATCGCCACATACGATGGTCTTTCCTGGTTGTGTAAGTCCTAGCTCTGGACCAATAACATGAACAATCCCTTGATTTTCATCATCAATATCCGCCAACGGAATATTAAATTGCTTACAATTTTCACGAAGCGTATCTAATTGTTGCTTAGCAATACGATCTGTAATGTTCCAAACATCTTTTGTTGGAATATTATGATCCATCGTTGCAAATGTTAAATCCGGTCTCCGAACATTCCGATTTGCAAGCCGCAAGCCTTCAAAGGCTTGCGGTGATGTTACTTCATGCACGAGATGAAGGTCAATATATAATAGATCTAACCCATTTTCATTTGTTGTAACAACGTGTCTCTCCCACAGTTTATCTAGTAACCTTTTTGCCATTATCTCCCTCTCCCTACTAGCGCTTGTTCTTCCATTTCTTGTAGTACATATTTTGTAAAAGACGATGTTGTCTCATTTCCACCTATATCAGCTGTACATTTCCCCAATCGGAGAACCGCAGAAATTGCTTCTTCAATCGCTTCTCCTTCTCTTCTTAAATCAAAAGATTGCCCTAGCATCATTGCAACTGAACGCATCATTGCAATTGGATTCACTTTATTTTCCCCTGCAATATCTGGTGCTGATCCGTGAATTGGTTCATATAGCGAAGGTCCATTCTCTGCATGACTCGCCGATGGAAGCATCCCTAAAGACCCTGCTAATACAGAGGCTTCATCACTTAAAATATCACCAAATAAATTCTCTGTTACTATGACATCAAACCGGCCCGGATTACGAATCAACTCCATAGCAGCTGCGTCTACTAAAATATGTTCAAGTTCAATATTCGGATAGCGAAGTGCTACTTCTTCTGTTACTTCCCTCCAAAGTTTACTCGACTCTAAAACATTTGCTTTATCAATAGAAGTAACTTTTTTACGACGTTTACTTGCCAATTGAAAAGCGTAAGAAACAATGCGCTCAATTTCATGACGATGATAAGTAAGTGTATCTGTTGCTACCTCTTCTGTTTTTTCTTTTGGAAAGGAGAAATAAATCCCTCCCGTTAACTCACGAACGACAACAAAATCCACCTCATCAGCCGCCTTCAATGGGGATAAATGAGCAGTTGCTGCATCTACAGTGACAGGACGAACATTAGCAAATACACCAAGCCCTTTTCGAAGCGCCAGCAATCCTTTTTCCGGTCTTTCTTTCGCTTCGTCCCAGCGAGGTCCACCAACCGCGCCTAGTAATACAGCGTCACTCGCTAAACATGCTGCTAATGTTCTTGACGGCAATGGTTGCCCAAACGAATCAATCGCAGCGCCTCCAAATTGTTCATCTTGTAAATAAAAACGGTGACCATATAACCTTTCTACCATGTGTAAAACTTCCTTGGCACTCTCCATAATTTCTGGTCCAACACCATCACCCGCTAAACAAACAATACGTTTTTCCAATGATCAGCACCCCTTTTTTATAATTTAACTGATTATTCAGAATTCAATTGTGTGAAGTGGGGGCATCCCCCCACTTATCAAAACATTACTTTGCAAGGAATAACAAAGCCTTTAGTTTTCCCGCTGCATGTACATAAGCTCTAGCTGATGCTTCTAATACATCTTGCGCAACACCAAAACCTGCAACTTGATGTGTTCCTTCTTTCAATTCAACATGAACATGAGCAAGTGCATCCTGTCCCTGTGTAATGGATTGAATACGATAATCGGCTAACTCACACTCAAGTCCTAGAATTCTTTGAATTGCATTATAAATCGCTTCAATACTACCTGCTCCGGTTGCTGCATCTTCGTACACATTACCTGCCTCATCCTCCAGTGCAACTGTTGCACATTGTGTACTGTTGGATACAAAATGGACTTGTAATTGTTTAATGTTATACTGCTGTGTTGAAAATGCTGTTTCTCCTAGTACTAATGCACGTAAATCTTCTTCTGTAATCTCTTTTTTACGATCTGCTAATCTCTTAAATGCACTAAATGCTATATCTCGCTCTTCTTCCGTAAACTCATAACCGAGTTCTTTCATTTTTTCAGTAAAAGCGTGGCGACCAGAATGTTTTCCAAGTACAAATAAATTTTGTGATTCTCCAATTAGTTCTGGCTCAATAATTTCATATGTCGTTACTTCTTTTAATACACCATCTTGATGAATACCTGATTCATGCGCAAATGCATTCGCTCCAACAATCGCCTTATTTTTTGGAACTACCATACCCGTTAACCGACTTACTAATGTACTTGTTGCTTTAATCTCTTTTAGTGTTATAGAAGAATCGGCTTCATAATAGTCTTTTCTAATGTGCAAAGCAACTGCTACTTCTTCTAAAGCCGCATTACCTGCACGCTCTCCAATCCCATTTATAGTCCCTTCTATTTGCAGTGCACCACCTTCCATGGCCGCCAATGAATTTGCTACTGCCATACCAAGATCATCATGACAATGACAAGAGAAAATAGTTTTTTCATAAGAAGGAACATATTCTTGTAAATATTTAAAAAGAGAATAATATTCTTCTGGATTTGTATAACCTACTGTATCCGGAATATTAACAACATCCGCTCCAGCTCGAATCGCAACTTCCACAGCTTCTGCTAAAAAAGGGCGCGCCGTTCTCGTTGCATCTTCTGCCGAAAATTGCACTGTAGGAAATAAGGATTTCCCTAAAGTTACAGAGCGATGAATACTATCTAATACATCCTCCTTTGACATACAAAGCTTATATTTCATATGAATATCACTCGTTGCCAAAAAGACGTGTAACCGCGGAGATGCTGCACCTTTCAATGCTTCATACGCTCTCTGAATATCACTTTCCTTCGCCCTTGCTAGACTCATAACGGAAGCATTTCGAATCGTTTCCGCAATTCGTTTTACTGAGCGAAAATCACCTTCAGAAGCTGCTGCAAATCCTGCTTCCATCACATTAATCCCGAGTTTTTCTAACTGCCTGGCAATCTGTAACTTTTCTTGTTCATTTAAATTGACTCCGGGTGATTGTTCGCCATCACGAAGCGTCGTATCCATGAACAAAATCTGTTTCATATTATTTAACCCCCGCCTTTACTTTCGGTTGTACAAACGGCATCATTTCACGTAATTTACGCCCAACAACTTCAATTTGATGTTCATTTTCCTTAGCGTTCGTTGCATGGAAATGCGGTTTTCCTGCTTTATGCTCTGCAATCCACCCTCTTGCAAATGTGCCATCTTGAATTTCTTTTAACACTTCACCCATCGCTTTCTTCGTATGTTCTGTTACAACGCGTGGTCCTGATACAAAATCTCCCCACTGTGCTGTATCAGAAACGGAATATCTCATATTTTCAAGTCCGCCTTCATACATAAGATCAACAATGAGCTTTAGTTCATGTAAGCATTCAAAATAGGCAAGTTCCGGCTGATAACCAGCATCTACTAATGTTTCAAATCCCGCCTTTACAAGTGCAGTAACACCTCCGCAAAGTACAGCTTGTTCTCCAAATAGATCCGTTTCTGTTTCTTCTTTAAATGTAGTTTCTAATACTCCAGCCCTTGTTGCTCCAATTCCATCTGCATAGGACAATGCTTTTTCAATGGCTGTTCCTGTTGCGTCTTGATATACAGCAAATAACGCTGGAACCGCTCCGCCTTCAGCAAAAGTCCGACGTACTAAATGTCCAGGTCCTTTTGGCGCTACTAGAAATACGTCTACATCTTCTGGTGGTGTAACTTGATTAAAATGAACGTTAAATCCATGAGCAAACACAAGTGCATTTCCAGCTTGTAAATTCGGTTCAATTTCTGTTTCATACACTTCTGGCTGTAGTTCATCAGGCAAAAGAATCATTACTACATCCGCAGATTTTGCAGCTTCTGCCACTGAATATACAGAAAAACCATCCTCTTTCGCCTTTTCCCATGACTTTCCTTTCCGAAGTCCAACTACTACTTCAAAACCATTATCACGTAAGTTTTGTGCATGAGCGTGACCTTGTGATCCATATCCAACAATCGCTATTTTCTTCCCTTTTAATACATTTACCGCTACATCTTTCTCATAATAAACTTTTGTCATATTCTTTCTCCCCCTATATTAAAATGATTAATGAATTAACATAATTTGTTTATCTTGTTTTTTCATACTCCGCGTAAATGCAGTAACACCTGTTCTTGCAATTTCTTTTAAACCATATGGACGCATTAGCTCTATAAGAGCTTCTACTTTTTCTTGTGTACCCGTTACTTGTACGACGATGGAATCCTTTCCAACGTCTATTACAGCGGCTCGGAACGGTTCAATTAAACTATATAATTCTGCTCTCGATACACTTGTTGTCGCTACTTTAATAAGAGCCAACTCTCTTGCAATCATTGCTTCTTCTGTTATATCAGATACTTTTAACACATCAATTTGTTTATGAAGTTGCTTGATCAGTTGCTCCACTTGTTGCTCGTTTTCAACATGAACAACAAATGTCATCCGTGAAATATCAGACGACTCTGTATGTCCAACCGAAATACTTTCAATATTAAAATGCCTCCTGGTCATAACACCCGTAATCCGATTCAGGACCCCACTTTGATTTCGAACTGTCGCCGTAACAATCCTTTTCACTGTCCCTTCACCCCCTCCATTTGATGAACTCCTTTTCCAGGAGCAACCATCGGCATAACTTTTTCAGACTGTAGTACCCTGCAATCAATTACAACAGGCTCTTGCAAATCAATCGCTTCTTGCAACTGTCTCTTCGCAAGTAACGGATTTTCAATTCGCACCCCTTTTATGCCATATGCATGGGCAAGCGCTACGAAATCCGGTTGACAAGAGAGCAACGAGTGAGAATATCTTTGATTATAAAATTCGTCTTGCCACTGTCTTACCATCCCTAAAGCTTCATTATTTAAAATCAAAACTTTAACCGGTAAGGAATGTTCTTTCAATACACTAAGTTCTTGCAATGTCATTTGAAAACCCGCATCACCAACAATCGCTACAACTAATTCTTTTGGTCTAGCAATTTGTGCACCAATGGCAGCTGGAAATCCAAATCCCATTGTACCAAGCCCTCCTGATGTTACCCACTTATCTGGGTCTTCAAGTGGATAATATTGAGCAGCCCACATTTGATGCTGACCAACATCCGTCGTAACAATTGCTTTTCCTTTTGTAATTTCATATAACATATCAATTGCTGATTGTGGTTTAATCACTTCAGAATCTTGATCATAGAAAAATGGATATTGTTCTTTTCTGCTTTTTAAAAGCGATAGCCATGCACTATGATTTTCTTTTCCTCTTTTACAAGAGAGCAGTGCCTCCAAAGCATGTTTCGCGCTCGCCACAATCGGAATTTCTGTAGGAACGTTTTTTCCAATCTCTGCTGGATCAATATCGATATGTGCAACTGTAGCCTCTTTAGCAAAGTACTCTAAATTTCCTGTAAGACGATCGTCGAATCTTGCTCCGATATTTATGAGTAAATCGCACTCATACAAAGCCATATTCGCTGTATAAGAACCATGCATTCCTCCCATTCCAAGAAATAATTTATCATTTGGCGGAAATCCACCTAGTCCAAGAAGTGTATGAACAACAGGTATACGATACATTCGTGCAAAATCTGTTAATTCTTTTGCAGCTTTCGCATGAAGTACACCTGCTCCGGCTAAAATCAACGGTTTTTCAGCAGTATCAATCGCTTGTAATAATTTGTTGATTTGCAATGAATTCGCCTCATAATTTGGTTGATATCCTGGTAAATCCATTTGCACGTTACTACATCGCTCGCCTTTTTCTACTACCATATTTTTTGGAAGATCGATAACGACCGGTCCTGGTCGAGCCGTTTTCGCAATATGAAATGCCTCTTTAATAATTCTTGGTAAATCTGATGCCTTGCGCACTTGATAATTATGTTTTGTTACCGGCATCGTAAGTCCCATAATGTCCGCTTCTTGAAAAGCGTCACTTCCAATCAACGTTGTAGCTACTTGACCTGTAAAAACAACAAGCGGTAAAGAATCAATCATTGCATCTGCAAGACCAGTAATCACATTTGTCGCACCTGGACCACTTGTTGCAATGACAACGCCAGGCTTTCCTGTAATTCGCGCGTACCCTTCTGCTGCATGAATCGCTCCTTGCTCATGTCTTGTTAAAATATGAGGAATTTCGCAATCATAAATTGCATCATAGAGCGGCAATACAGCACCACCTGGATAACCAAAAATAACTTCTACATCTTCCTTTTCTAACGCTTCTAACAACAGCTGTGCACCAGTTGCCATCTTTTCTTCCGTTTTTGAAGACATTGCTCTTACGAACCTCCTTTAAAATTGTTTTTTTACAATAAAAAAATCCTACGTCCACACTCCAGCTATGTGCTGAAGGGACGAAAGATTTCGCGGTACCACCCTTCTTCGCAAGAATACTTCTTGCCTCAGTGACTCGGGGATGAGTCTAGCTAATAACGGAGCTACCGTCTAAACCTAGGCAAATGCTTCAGTTTAGCACTCAAGGGCGATGTTCGTCGATGTGAACCATCGGTTTCCAGCAACCACCGACTCTCTGTGAGGCTTCACAATCAACTACTCCTCCCTATCAACGCTTTACAACTTTATAATGAGTTATCATCCAACTTTATTTTCTTCGTAAATTTTCTCTCCATCTTCTACAACTAATTTACGAAACTCTTCTAATAAACGATTTGTATGTGGACCCGTTTTCCCAAGCCCAATCGTTCTTCCATCAACTGTCGTAACTGCAATAACTTCAGCTGCAGTTCCTGTTAAAAACACCTCATCAGCTACATATACATCGTGTCTTGTAAATAATTCTTCTCTTACGTCATATCCAAGCTTTTCTCCAATTTCCAAAATAGCGTTTCTTGTAATGCCTTCTAATGCCCCTGCAGAACTTGGTGGTGTAATTAATTTATTTCCTTTTACAATGAACACATTATCGCCAGACCCTTCTGCAACATAACCTTGTTCATTTAACATAAGTGCTTCTTGCACACCAGCAAGCTTCGCTTCAATTCGAACTAAAATATTATTTAAATAGTTTAAAGACTTTACTTGTGGTGTTAGTACGTCTGGGCGATTACGACGTGTGGCAACTGTCACAACCGGTATGCCTTTTTCGTAATATTCCGACGGAAATAAAGATAACTGTTCCGCAATTACAACTACATTCGGTTTCGAACAAGAATCAGGATCTAGCCCAAGATTCCCAGCACCTCGTGATACCACTAAACGAATGTATCCGTTAGATAGCTTATTTTGACGAATCGTCTCAACAACAATATCTGTCACTTCTTCTAACGTATATGGAATTTCCAACATAATGGATTTTGCTGACTCGTATAAACGAATAAGATGTTCTTTGAGCCTGAAGACATTGCCACTGTAGATACGAATCCCTTCAAACACTCCATCGCCATATAAATAACCATGATCATATACCGAAACTTTTGCTTCGTCTTTTGGAACAAATTCTCCATTTAAGAAAATCCATTGCTCATTCACTTAAAAGCGCCCCCTATGTTCTGTGAATTTTTTATTGTTTCCTAGTTTACTCTCCTTTTTAAATAAATCAAGATAATTTTTAGAAAATTTATAATTTTTAATTTATATACATCCTTGTTTATATTGATTTATCAACATTGTTAACGTTTACAAAATGTCAAAAAATTTTTTTCGCCATTTTTCATCCTAAAAAACATTTGCTTAAAAGAAGGATTTTTGTCAAATGATGCGAATCTATTGTATTCAATAAACGAACGTCCGATTTCATATATTCGGGAATAAAAACGACTTTTGATTGAAAAGGAGGAAAATAAGCAAAATAACATTGTATAAAAATAACAATCATATTTTTCATGCAGCTTTCATAATCCTATTTTAAAAAACAAATTGTCAAATGAAGGAGGAAAATAATATGGCATGTGTACAAATTAAAGGAACGAGACAAGAGGTAGTAGAAATGTTACAACTATTTGATTTAATGGATACGAAAGGTTTGTGCAAATTTAACAATTACGTAGAGGTATCTCCAAATGAAGAACAGAATAACAACTTCACTGCCTCAATTGACATTCAATCAAATGATGAATCTGCTCAAGATCAATTAAATGATCAGTTTGTAAGTCAAATGCTCACAGGTGTATATAACGACTAATACATTACGTATTTTTTCTCCCCCTCTCTAATCGGGCTTTTCTGAGCAGCTATCCCCCACCTCTTTGTTTTAGGAGGGGGATTTCCCTGTTCGTAAATAGTAAATACATCAACATTTCTACCATATTTTCCTTAAAAACATAAATATTTCCTAAAAAATGGAGCATATTACTAGATGGTAGGAGGTGAAGAGTATGGCGAAAATTGGTGTTGAAAATTCTTTAACAGATGTTCAACAAGCTTTAGAACAACAAGGACATGAAGTAATTTCACTACGTTCTGAAAATGACGTGCAAGGGTGCGATTGTTGCGTCGTAACCGGACAAGATTCTAATGTAATGGGAATTAGTAATGCAGTAATAAAAGGGCCCGTTATTGAAGCAAGTGGCTTAACAACCGATGAAATTTGTCAACGAATTGAAAGTAGTTTATAAAAAAAAGAAGCCTCCTTATAACAAGGAGACTTCTTTTTTTATATTCACCTAAACGGGAAAGTAACATATACTGGATGAAAGCCCTACCTCTCTCTCATCAACACGGTTCCTCTGACCGCTCCTGATACACTAGCATGTGTATAAGCTTACAAATACAACTTTTTGGGTCTATTCACAAAAGTTGTTGGTAAAATTACCCGATCTTTCGCAAATTTTTCATATTGCATTTACAAGAAATATCCAATATATACTAGCTGTAACCGAGACACGAAATATCATCATAACACTTAAAAATAAATCCGTCAATATTTATTTTAACAAATTAAAAACAGACATCACAATCTGTCTGTTTTAGAATGGAGCCTTTTCTTTTACTACATACACAACAAATCCGCTTACTAACATACATAAGCCGACAGCAAAATTCTTGATGTTAATCATAACTACCTCTCCCTTATTTCATAAATCATATATATTTACATTCCAATTATATTTGTCGTTTCTGAACACACTTTTTCTAATATATCATAATTCCTAAAAAATGCAAGTTTACTTTTTAAAGACCGTTTACAAACTTATCTATAGTACTTGGAACTGTACTCAAAGCCTTTTCAATCAAGTGTGTGCCACTATGTAAATGTAACACTTGTACACCGCCAGATCCTACTACTAGAAACGCAACAGGATCAATTGAAACTCCTGCACCACTTCCACCTCCAAACGGATGCCCTTGTTTCGCCTCTTTTTGTTGTCCTTGTCCTGCCAAACTTTTCCCTACAGACGTTTCCCCTTTAAAATCACTTCCTCCTGCGCCAAAACCAAAGGCAACTTTTGAAACAGTTAAAACAACCTTTCCGTCCGCTGTTGAAACAGGGCTTCCGACAATTGTATTTACATCGACCATCTCTTTTAAATTTGTCATTGCCGTTTTCATTAAGTTTTCAATTGGATGTTCCATCATTTAAACCACCTTTTTCCTCTTAATTCTTTTTTATACTTTCCAAAATAGAGGAACTCATACCAAGTTTTACAATTCATGAAAAAACACTGTTCCATTATCAGCTTTCTTCAGCTTAGAATCTAAAAACAATATACATATCCTTCACTTCAGTCTAATAAAGTGAAAATTTAATCAGCCCTCACTAATCGGACTTTTACAGGCAGTTTATCTCTCACCTAACTCCTGTGCTTTCACTGAATTTTGAGGTGGGAGTATTACCGCCTGCAAATAACGAAATAAAGTAATGATATGACTGTCTATTTCCTGCCGGATAAAAAAGAAAAAGATATACATACTACTAATGAACCTTGTTATGAAAGGAGACATTACGTTGACTAATAAAATTAATGAACAACCTAGAACTGAAGAAGAGTACTATAAAGAAGAGTACGCAGCAGAGGTTGCTCCTCAGCGTATCAACTATAACGATAAAGACGATGTAAAATCAAAAACAGCGGGATCCACAGCAGGGTTTATCGCTCTTGCTCTTGCTGTATTATCACTCTTTACATTTCCTACACTCTTCGGACTTGTTTCTGTTTTACTAGGTATTTATGCCTATAATCGTGGAGCTACTGTAACCGGTGGCATCGCTGCTATTGTGGGCGGCATTGCTGCAATTGTTGCTCTGTTATTCCGCGCTGCAATCATCGGTTTATTGTTCTCACTTTTTTAAAGAAAAAAGGTATCTCGCGCTTTGCGAGATACCTTATCCTGTGAAAACATCTTCTGATGGGTATCGAATTTTTTGTTTAGCTGGTCGCGCTAGAGAGAATACAAGCGTTAACGGACCAATTAACCCACAAAACATAACAAACATAATGATACATTTTCCAATTACAGATAACTTAGCCGTAATTCCCATTGATAACCCCACTGTACCAAACGCTGAAATTGTTTCGAATAAAAGTTGAATAAAACTAAAGTTTTCTGTAAGCATTAATAAAAATACTGCTGTAAAAATAAGAATTTGACTGGCAACTACAATCGCTAACGCTCTTGTTACTGTTGACATTTTGATTGTACGATGAAATAAAACAAAGTCTTCCTTCTTTCTAAAAAAGGAAATAACCGATGTAATTAAAATAACAAATGTTGTTAACTTAATTCCGCCACCTGTCGACACACTTCCTGCACCGATAAACATTAAAATCATCGTAAACAATATTGATGATTCTTCCATTCCTCCATAATCAACCGTATTAAATCCTGCTGTACGCGGTGTAATCCCCTGGAAAAATGAAGCCCATATCTTTTCACCTAAAGATAGTGATCCTAATGTTTTCACATTATTATACTCCAATATAAAAATCACAATCATCGCAATAACATTAAGCGCTACTGTTCCAACAATCATAATTTTCGAATGAAGTGATAGTTTCTGAAAACTACGGCTATACCATATATCAATTAACACCGTAAAACCTAAACCACCTATAACAATTAAAGAACAAATTCCAATATTAATAATAGGATCTCCTACAAATCTGGTTAAATTATCTGGCCATAGTGCAAATCCCGCATTATTATAAGAGGCGATAACATGAAAAATACTATAATATAAACCTTTGCCGAAACCAAATTCCGGGATAAATCGAATGGATAAAAAAACAACTCCTACTAACTCAATACAAATAGAAAAAATAAAGACACGCTTCACTAATTTTACAAGACCACCAATATTCGTTTGGTTAAACGCTTCTCCAATTAATAATCGATGACGTAAACCAATTTTTTTTCCTAACACCCATACAATTAAAATTGCGATTGTCATTAATCCAAGACCACCTGTCTGAATTAACAACATAATGATAATTTGACCAAACATTGTAAACGTACTAGCAGTATCTACAACTCCTAAACCGGTTACTGTCGCTGCCGAGGTTGCTGTAAAAAACGCATCTACCCAACTAATTGATTCTTTTGTCGCGAATGGTAGTTTCAATAACATTCCCCCGACAACAATTAAACAAAAAAAGCCCATTGCTAAAATTTGCGGCGGACTTAATCGTATAAAACGATTATAAAATCCTTGTTTTTTTGTTACTTCCATATCACTAACTCCCTTAATAAAGTAAAACCTCTTTCCATACACTAATCGTTCGTTTTGACCGGACCAAATCTTACGGAAAGTAATTTTCCACCTAACTTTTTTCAATTCCTCATACTTTTAGAGCAAACTCATTATTTTGGATAAATCTTTATAATCTCATAATATAGTTGAGCATAATCCTTTTTTCCATAGATTTCAACTGAAAAATCCCCATACCTTTCACTTCGAATTCACATTGAAGTCACACCTATCTTTTATATTATATCTATCGAAGCTGTTCCTCCCTAATAATGAGACATTCCCCAGTGTCTCGAACAGCTTTCCATCCCTAATTAAAATTGACATAAATTGTCCCCTTCCATGGCCATCTTGTATTAACGAGATGGTCTATTTTTTATCCACTATTCATTAGACTATGGGACCTCTAACTATGTTCTACCTTCCCTCTATTATTTAAAAAGAGGGAAATTTTTAAAATTCCCATACCTTTCACTTCAAGTTCACATTGAGGTCACATCTATCTTTTATATTATATCTATCGAAGCTGTTCCTCCCTAATAATGAGACATTCCCCAGTGTCTCGAACAGCTTTCCATCCCTAATTAAAATTGACATAAATTGTCCCCTTTCATGGCCATCTTGTATTAACAAGATGGTCTATTTTCTTATCTTAAAATACAATTCAAATTTCCTAACAAAAAAGGAGTGAATCTATTCACTCCTTTTTTGACTTACTTCCTTTGTTCGAACGATATTCTTTTCCCTTATTATCATTACCAGTTATAAACTCCGAACTAAACTCTTGTTGAAACTGCCCTGTTTTTGGTGAACCTTGATTTCCACTTCCTTGACTCCCGTTGCGATTCGTCATCTTTCTTCCTCCTTTCATCTTCCATCATTGTTAGTATGTCTTTCCTATCCCAATCATACACATCGCATTCTTCTATGTAACAAATTTCAATTTTTCATTTTAGTATGAATAAAAAAACCTTCCTAAAACAAGGAAGGATTCTCGATTAGCCATAGTTCATCTGGCTTTTTTTCTATATAAGTTTTTTCGAAATAGATATCATTAGATGCATTTCTTCTTCAGATAGGGCCGAAAACCTTTCTTTTAAATACTGTTTTTTTGCCAATTCCATTTTTGCAACTAACTCTTTTCCTTGTTCCGTAATTTCCAAATATACAACACGACGATCAGATGTAGAACGTGAACGCGTTACAAAACCTTTATTAATTAGCTTTTCTGTAACAGCTGTAATATGACTGTTTGATACATGTAGTTCATTTGCTACGCGAGAAACCATCTCTTTTTCATTACGATTTAATATACGGAGCACGAGAAATTCATTCCATGGTATGTAATCTCCAAAAATTTTTCCCATATCATTCCGCAATGAACGAAACATAGCAAAAACATTTGCAGATAGATCCTCCATTAATTGTTCGCGATTATGAGACACCGTTTACATCTCCCTTTTATTTCATATAGTTAAATAAAAACATTATGAATTATATTACCTTATATTTTACATTTTGTCATCTTTTTTTCCCATACAATCACTCATAATGTATTCACTTATTTGATAGATACACTCCCAAAACAAAACCCAATAGTAAAAAATCTCCGTTATTCACTAGAGCACGTATCATTTATTATCTATTTGGAAATAAATGATACAGGTTGCTTTTCTAACATGCTGAAACTCACATCAGCCACAAAAAAGGTGCGATTCGTCGCACCTTTTTTGTTTTCACTTCCCATCAAGTATTCATGATATAATAAAATATGAATTTTTTCCTTTTATCCCGTATTAACGGGCAGTCAGACCCCCACCTCCAAATTCAGCGAGAGCAAAGAAGTTAGGTGGGGTGGACTGCCCATAAAAGCTCGATTGATGAGGGCTAATAATCAGCGGGGGATAAAGCCCCCTACTGATTAAAGTTTCACTTTATAAGATGAACTTTTTGGGGGGATATCATGAATCCAGACGAAGAAAGGTTTTCAGATCTAAGTGGAAAAGATAAAGCGATTGTTATTAGTAGTATTACCCTTCTTATAATTATTGCTTTTGCACTCATTTTCTTTATGTATGTCGGAGTTTTTCGTCTCATTGGTGTAGAATATACATCACGAACTGCACTACTTCTCTTTTTTTTATTAGCCCTTATACTAGATGGAATTAGTAGTTTCTTGATTTTATTTTTCAAAGTACTTTTAACCCCTCTGCTCACGCACATGTCAAAATGACTATCCTTTTTACTGCTTTCCCTCATAGAAATCTCGCTTGATTGGCTCGTTATTCATACTGCAGATGATTGGATAGAAAGTGTAACGATCTCCAATAAAGCTGAACTACTTATTGTCCTTTTCTTTTTTATCTTGGATAAGGTATGGCCTACTGATAACAAAAAGAAAGAGTAAGATTACAAGCATTTCACGATAAAAATTGATACAATAAAAACAAAAATATACTAAAGAGGTGTTACATATGACATTACAACAATGGGCCAATAAGGGTATGTCCTTTGATACATACGTAAATAACATGACTGTGAACCAGTATGAATTACTACATATTTATAATAACTTTTTAATTCCGAACGAATTGCTTCCTGTTTTAGAAGAACGTCAAAACGACGGATGGCGTGTTATTGTACTATCCGCTGATTGGTGCGGAGACGCTCTTCTTTGCGTACCTGTTATGAAACGTATTTGCGAAGTTTCCAATATTGAAATGAGATTACTCATCCGTGATGAAAATTTGGAGTTAATGGATCAATATTTAACAAATGGAACAGCCCGTGCCATTCCAATCTTTATTTTTATTGATAAGGATGGAAAAGAACAAGCGGTTTGGGGACCACGTGCTCCAAAAGTGCAAGAATTAGTAACTTCTATGCGTGCTACATTACCTGAAAAAGATGATCCACAATTTGAAGAAAAACAGAAAGACATGTATGCTAATTTCCGTGCTACATTAGCTGACGACACTTCACTTTGGGAACATGTGATGGAAAATATGATTGAAAAAATAGTAAAATAAAAAAACTGCCAAATGGCAGTTTTTTTATTACATAATGAAGAAATAATAGAACACCGCAGCTAAAATAAAACGATAATAAGCAAATGGTGTTAACTTTACACGAGCTAATAATTTTAAGAATGAAACAATCGCAAGCATTGCTACAAGGAAAGCCGTAATAAAACCAGTTGCAAATAATGTGATATCTGCTGAACTTAATACGTCCCAGCTTTTAATTAAATCTAACCCTGATGCTGCAACCATCATTGGTACCGCTAAAATAAATGTATATTCAGCAGCTGCTGTATGAGATACACGAGCTAATAATCCACCACTGATTGTAGATCCAGAACGTGAAAATCCTGGCCACAATGCTAAACATTGGAACATTCCAATTGTGAATGCTTGTTTATACGTAATCTCGTCCAATGTTTTCGCTGTACTTGGTCTTGAAAATTTCTCAGCAACAATCATTAAAATACCACCAACGATTAAACTGATAACAACGGGTCCTGGTCCAAATAAAACTTCTTTAATTTTACTATGGAATAAAACACCAAGTACTCCTGCTGGAATCATACCAATAATGATATGTAATAAATTTAAAGATGGTCCTTGTGTTACCTTGCCAATCCCAACTAATGACCATAAACGTTTCCAAAATACAACGACAACCGCTAAAATCGATCCCAATTGGATGACAACTTCAAATACTTTCGCTCTATCATCATCAAATCCAATTAAATGTCCTGTTAAAATCATATGTCCCGTTGATGAAACCGGTAAAAATTCCGTTAATCCTTCAACAGCTCCCATGATTAAACCAATTAACCAATCAGCCACGAGTAGTGCCTCCTTACCTTAATACCTTATATATACTTTTTTCACACCTTATCATAATACCTTATCCAATTTCAAAGTGCATCTCTTTTTTCATTCTTTCAAAATATAACAATACATTCACATATGTGTATTTCTTTTCTATTTTCTTATTAAATTGTATGATAGAAAGAGTTTGGTCCTACATAGAAAGGAGCTTTTATGAAAGAAACCAATTCATTTTCACAAAAAATAAAACAATTTGTATTACTATTTTTCCCGATTTTTGTAACGCAAATGTCTTTATTTGCAATGAGTTTTTTTGATACAACAATGTCAGGGCATGCAAGTGCTACTGACTTAGCAGGGGTCGCAATTGGAACAAGTATATGGATTCCGATTAGTACGGGATTAACAGGAATCTTAATGGCTACCACGCCTATTATCGCTCAACTTGTTGGCTCAAAACAAAAAGAGGATGTTCCTCATATCGTGATACAAGCCGTGTATTTGGCAATCGGAGTTAGTTTACTTGTTATTCTCATTGGTTTCTTTGCCGTTTCACCAATTCTAAAAGGCATGCGTTTAGAAGAGCAGGTCGAACACATTGCTTCTCAATTTTTAAGCATTATTGCAATTGGTATCATTCCTTTATTTGTCTATACTGTATTACGTGGGTTTATTGATGCATTAGGAAAAACACGTACAACAATGATTATTACATTACTTTCCTTACCTATTAACATCATTTTAAACTATGTATTTATTTTCGGTAATTTCGGCTTTCCGAAACTAGGAGGCGTTGGTGCAGCAATTGCTTCTACCGCAACATATTGGTGCATTTTATTTATTACGATTATTATTATCCGTACGAAAGAACCGTTTACATCTTTTGGTATCTTCAGGCGCTTATACCGACTTTCTATTTCAAGCTGGAAAGAATTATTAAAACTTGGGGTACCTATCGGATTCGCCATCTTTTTTGAAACGAGTATTTTCGCTGCCGTAACACTCATGATGAGTAATTTTAGCACAACAACAATCGCTGCACATCAAGCAGCAATGAACTTTGCTTCCCTTTTATATATGACACCTTTAAGTTTAGCAATGGCCATGACAATTGCAGTGGGTTTTGAAGTTGGAGCAAATCGCTGTGAAAACGCAAAGCAATACAGTTTTATTGGAATTGGTTTGGCACTTGCTTTTGCCTTGCTATATTCTATCTTACTCTTTTTCTTTGACGATCCAATTGCATCTATTTATACAACAGATATTGCTGTTCATGATTTAGCAAAAGAGTTTCTCATTTTTGCGATTTTATTTCAAATTTCCGATGCAATTGCTACTCCAGTGCAAGGTGCACTCCGTGGTTATAAAGATGTGAATGTTACCTTGATTATGACACTTATTGCCTACTGGATCATTGGTCTACCTCTAGGTTATATATTAGCAACCTATACTTCTTGGGCAGCTAAAGGTTATTGGATTGGTCTTATTATAGGGCTAGCATTTGGAGCTACCTTTCTGCTCGTTCGTCTCTTGCAAGTACAACGTAAATATACATCACAAAAGAGTCGCTAATCATAGCGGCTTTTTTCATCATGCATAGTTCCTCCTTAAACGTGTAACATAATAAAAAAGAAAGGTGTAAATCTATGGATGAAAAGAAAAAACAGCAGCCCTACGATGAAGAGTTTGCTCCTGAAATCTCAACTGGATACAGGCAAGATATTCATAAACCGCCTCAATATAAAAATACTTCCTTTTTAGTTGGGATTGGTATTTTCGGGACAATATTACTTGTACTCATCATTTTCGTCTACTTTTAATGGGAAGGGAACTATATTATGACCAAACAATCCTCACTCTTTTCTAAAAGAGTTGTAAAAACACAAAAAGGTTATGCTGGTGATTCTATAAATGTGCATAAACAAGTCGAACAAGGCAATCTAGAAATTGCAAAAAAAGAAATTGGGCAACAAAACGAGAACCTGTGAATACAAAAGATGTCCCCACTTTTCGGGGACATTTTTATTCTACACGTTACCGTTGCTCAGCAATTTTAAACGTATTATCTTCTTTTATAATCTTCATTCTATAACTTAACTGCATTTCATTTAAACATTATGTCCCTCTCTTTTTTCGATATATTTATTCCATCTTATCACAGAGTTTAAAAATTCTGATAATATTAATGCATATATCCACAAAAAAGGAGAAAATCATATGACATCTTATATGCGAGATATCCAGCAATCACTACCCAATATTCCTATACACTCTTATGAACAAAACGATAATGGCTGGGATAATGTAGCCATTATTATTAACAATGAATGGCTCTTCCGTTTTCCACGTAAATCCCAGTATGCAAAACGAATACCTCGCGAAAAAGAACTATGCGAGATACTTTCTCATTCTTTACAAGGGATAGAAGTTCCCAAATATCACATCTTATATAAAAATGAATCCGATTTAATTCCATATTGTAGTTATTATAAACTCATTCATGGGGAGCCATTAACAGTACAAATAATAGAAAGATTAACTGTAAAAGAACGTGAAACAGTTATCTCGCAGCTTGCTATCTTTCTCGCTTCTTTACATACCGTCCCAATAGAACATGCTGTAAAATGGGGGTTTGATACTGAGAAACCTATCTCATATTGGCGACAGATTCAAACGAAATTACACGTTCATCTTACTTGCACACTTACATTGTTAGAAAAAAAAGCTTTTGATTGTTTATTCGAGGATTTTTTTGAACATATGTATGCATCTAATTTCCAAAAAACAATGATCCACGCTGACTTTACACATCATCACATTTTATTTGATGGGGAGAAAAGAAGCATTGCTGGTATTATCGATTTTGGTGATGCTCAAATTGGAGATCCTGCCTTTGACTTCGCTGGATTATATAACAATTTTGGTAGTGAATTTACAAATGCCATATATAAACGGTACTGTACTCTCACTTCCCATCATGATTTATCTTTCTTTAAGCGTGTCATTCAATTTTATCAGTATAGTCCATTACTCCATAACCTTGTTTATAACTTTGAAACAAATAACGACCAGGAGATACAGAAGAATCGAAAACATTTACAAACTATACTTCAGGGAAGGAATTAACTTCTTTCCCTATTCTTCTTTTCCTCATATATCATTAATTTTTTATCCATTTCTACAATTAATTTATACATTTGAAACGCCTGCAAAATTTGCAATTGGACCCAAAAAGGAGCCTGTTGTTCTTTTAACCATTGAAATACTTTCACTCCATTTCCCATTAAGTATTCCTCCCATCATAAGTTCCCCTACGTATATACCGTAAATGATGAAAAGCTTTTCATGTCAATACCAAAAAGAGATGCAAATTTGCACCCCTTAATGTAGTATAGTATTCTTCGCTATCAATGCATCTTGCATCTCGTCTACTTTGCATTCATTACGAAAAGCACATCCAATACATTCAGAACAAAATGTACGTTCTGTGTAATGTTCTAGTTGCTGTAACATTTCTTTCATTCTATATAAATCGTTCATTCCAGCCATAATATCTTGCTCTTTTGGAACAGATTCATACCTAGTTCCTTCCATTAAATTAACAACTTCAATTCTTTCGGGAAGAATCCCAAAAACTTTGTAGCTAAACACTGCCGTAAGCTTTTGAAAAAGAGCAAGCATTTCTTCATTTGCATCAACAACATACTTTTTAATTACAAACGATTGTGTAGACCATTCACCCACTTCAAACGTTAATGAAATGTGCACACCTAACTCGTCCATATATGTTTGTAACTTCTCATATAAAAATAAAGGTGGTGTTTTACTCGCATCATTTTTCACAAACTGTATTAGATGGTCCGTTAACTTTGCAAGAACAATATAATATTCTGCTTTAGAAGCGAACATTCCAATACGCACTTTATCCCAATGCTTCTCTAATCGTTTTAACAACAGCATTGTTGTTTGTTTTTCTACAGGTGATGTGTAATAGTCAATAATAATTTGATTTACAATCGATTGAACCATTTGTTGCCATTCAAACGAAGAAGGTTCTCTTCTTTTTATATAGCGAAAATAAAACTTATGTGGACAACGCATAAAATCATATAAATGATAATCTGTCATCGTTTTAATTGATATTTTCCCCTGCACCCATCTTCATCTCCCTCTCACCATTAAGAAAGGTGTTTTACAAATTCAGCACCAAACTGAAGACATTTCTCTACATCTTCATCTTCTGGCGTTAGTTCTACTTTTAGCCCTTCCATTACAACTTCAGCACCGCGCTCTTGTAACTTTTCTATTAAGATATCAACAGCTGCCCCGTATTTCGGATAAGCAGAATCACAAGATCCAAATACTGCTGCTTTTTTACCTGCTAAATGAATTTCTTCCATTTCGTCATAAAAATCTAAGAAATCATCAGGAAGCTCACCATCTCCCCACGTATACGCTCCTAAAATAATCCCATCATATTCTTCTAATATAGAAGCTTCTGGCGTCGTCATAATGTCAATCACTTCAATATCATTGCCTGTTTCACGAATCGCTCCAGCTATATGATCAGCCATCTCCTCTGTATTTCCACTCATACTTGCAAAAATCATTACAAATTTATTCAACTGAATCTCTCCCTTGATTATGTATCGCTTCTTCTTCCTTGTTTCCTTTCTTCTCATCTACATATTCAGCACGAATTACACGCCGTTGCTATTCTATATCTTTATTTTTAATTTCCCTTTGCCCAAGGCGAAATATCTTTTTCATCTCTCCCTCATCCATTCTGCACTTGTGAACACATTGATAATAATTATCAATTCCGACTATACTTTTAGATTAAATGAAAATGATTATCAAAGTCAATCACTATTTTCAAAAAAATAATGAAAAGGTACAAGCTTGTCCGCCAGTTATTCATATACTATAAATGAGCATAGTTCTTTCTCAGCCCTCTCTAACGGAAAGAAATAGAAGCAACTGCGATAAGCGCAGTTGCCTTTTTTTGTACTCTCTTAAGCTTTTAGTAAATTCATTGTCGCCTGTAAAAATAACTCTGCCCCATTAATTAAAGCTGATTCATCCACATCAAACTTTGGATGATGATGAGGATAACAAGTTTTGATTTTCTCATTTCCAGTTCCTAATTTAATAAAACAGCCTGGCGCTTTTTTTAAATATGCCGAGAAATCTTCCCCTCCCATCGAAGGAGCTAGCTTTACAATTCTCTCCTCTCCAAACAACTCTACCGCACTTTCTTCTACTATTTTTGTAATAAACGTATCATTGATAACCGGGTCATATCCATAGCGATATGTATACGTATACGCTGCACCATGTGCCTCTGCAATCCCCTTAGCAATTTGTTCAATCATCTCTTCCGATTCTTTCCTTAGTTTTTGATCAAAGGACCGGACTGTTCCCATTAAATATGCTGTATCAGGAATAATATTATCTGCTGTTCCCCCGTGAAATTGTGTTATGGAAACAACTCTTTGCATAAAAGCGCCTGTATTTCTAGATACAATATGTTGTAAGTTCGTAATGATTTGCGCACCAACTGCTATCGGATCTACTGTTTCTTCCGGCCTAGCAGCATGGCCACCTCTTCCTTTTACTTCAATCGTAAATACATCGGGAGCAGCCATCATAGGCCCATATACAACTCCAATCTTCCCAGTTCCTAATCCAGACATTACATGTAGGCCGATAATATAATCCACACCATCCATCACACCAGCTCTCACCATTTCCTGTCCACCACCAGGATACACTTCTTCAGCATGTTGAAATAAAAGGCGAATTTCTCCTTCCCAATCCTCATTCTTATTTGCTATCGCTTCTGCTGTACCTAATAAAATAGCGGTATGTGCATCATGCCCACATGCATGCATAACCCCTGAAATAACTGATGCATATGGTTTAGACGTTTCTTCCTGAATTGGCAGGGCATCCATATCTGCACGAATTGCTATTACTTTGCCTGCCTTCTTTCCTTTTTTCTTTGCCATCACACTATACCGCGTCGGTCTTGTCACCTCGAAAGCTGAAAATGAACATAATGTATCATATATAAATTGTGAAGTTTTTTCCTCGTGGAATGATAGTTCAGGAAATTGGTGAAAATGTCTCCGCCACTTTATAATATTTTCCTCTGACACATATGTCTGCCATACCTTTTTCAAACGCTCCATTCCTGACAACCTCCTTTTCATTCTTCACATTTCTTATTTCACTGTGATTATTTAATTTCCTTGTAAGATTTTCATTTTCAAAAAATCGATTTATACACTCACAACTCATTAAAAAAAGACAAACCCATTACAAATTCATATAGAATGTAATATAATTGCTAAGTTAGGGATTTTCTTTTTTAGTATTTAGTGCTACTATCAAAAAAGAGCCTTTTTGTCTTAATTTTACCTAAAATGTGGAATTTCGTTTTTTTCACAATGATGTAGGACATGATACCTACATATAGTTACTATTTCATAAGAGAGGGAAAGACATGGAAAGATTAAAAGAGATATGGTCTCGACCACTCACACAATGGTTTGCAAAAACTTTTTATTACCTTGCAATTTTATTTGCTTTGCTTTGGTTGTATGGTTTCCATGATACAAACACAAGCACATTTATTTACAATGAATTTTAGGGTGGGAACGTTATGAAGTTATTAGAACAAATCGAAAAGTGGGCGACAGAAACTCCTGATCAAACCGCTTTCGTTTGGCGAGATGCGAAAATTACGTACAAACAATTAAAGGAAGATTCTGATGCATTGGCGCACTGGATTTCTTCTGAGTATCCCGATGATCGTTCACCAATTATGGTTTATGGCCATATGCAACCTGAAATGATCATCAACTTTTTAGGGTGTGTGAAAGCTGGACATGCTTACATTCCTGTAGATTTATCTATTCCAGCTGATCGTGTACTACGTATTGCTGAAAGTTCTGGTGCGAAGTTACTTCTATCTCCGGTAGAAGTTGCTGTAACTGACTTACCAGTTCGCATCGTATGTGAAGACAACTTAAAAGACATTTTCTTTACTCATAAAGGGCAAACGCCAAACCCTGAGCATGCGGTAAAAGATGATGAGAACTTCTACATTATTTACACATCAGGGAGCACAGGTAACCCGAAAGGTGTGCAGATTACTTATAATTGCCTTGTTAGCTTTACAAAATGGGCGGTTGAAGATTTCAACTTACAAACAGGACAAGTATTCTTAAACCAAGCACCGTTCTCATTCGATTTATCTGTAATGGACATTTACCCATCGTTAGTAACAGGTGGTACACTTTGGGCAATCGATAAAGATATGATTGCACGTCCAAAAGACTTGTTTGCTTCTTTAGAGCAATCGGATATTCAAGTATGGACTTCCACACCATCTTTCGCAGAAATGTGTTTAATGGAAGCTTCTTTCTCTGAAAGTATGCTACCAAACATGAAAACATTCTTATTCTGCGGTGAAGTATTACCAAATGAAGTAGCTAGAAAATTAATTGAGCGCTTCCCGAAAGCAGCAATTATGAATACGTACGGTCCTACAGAAGCTACTGTTGCTGTAACAGGCATTCACGTTACACAAGAAGTTGTTGATAAATATAAATCTCTTCCTGTTGGCTACTGTAAATCAGACTGTCGCCTTCTTATTATGAAAGAAGATGGCACGATTGCACCAGATGGTGAAAAAGGTGAAATCGTAATTGTTGGTCCAAGCGTAAGCGTTGGTTATTTAGGAAGCCCTGAATTAACAGAAAAAGTATTCACAATGATTGATGGTGAGCGCGCCTACAAAACAGGTGATGCTGGCTATGTAGAAAATGGTCTTCTATTCTATAATGGTCGTCTTGATTTCCAAATTAAGCTTCACGGTTATCGAATGGAATTAGAAGAAATCGAACATCACCTTCGCGCGTGTGCTTACGTAGAAGGAGCAGTTGTTGTTCCAATTAAAAAAGGTGAAAAATACGATTATTTATTAGCGGTTGTTGTTCCTGGAGAGCATTCATTTGAAAAAGAATTCAAATTGACATCTGCAATCAAAAAAGAACTCAATGAGCGATTACCAAACTACATGATTCCACGTAAATTCATGTATCAATCTTCTATTCCAATGACACCAAATGGAAAGGTAGATCGCAAAAAATTATTGAGTGAGGTTACAGCATGACCGCATATGGATCATTTTATTTTTTCGCTATAGTGGGCATTTTATTAATACCTACTATCATAGCTGGATTAAAAGGTAAAATGTTGCGTAAATATAATGCCGTTCTAACGTTAGTAATGCTTGCACTTATTTTCTCTGACAAACCGAAGCAAGCAATGATGTTAGCAGTATTTATCATTTGGCAATACATCCTTATTAAAGGCTATTTATTATTAAGAAAACAAAATAATAATACGTCCATGTTTTACATGGCTGTTATTTTATCGATTTTGCCACTAATTCTGGCAAAAATCGCACCATTTGTACATGAATTAAAATTCATTGTATTTGCTGGTATGTCTTATGTAACATTCAGAGCAGTACAAATGGTATTTGAGATTCGTGACGGTTTAATTAAAGAATTCTCATTCTTTAATTTCTGGGAATTTGTTCTGTTCTTCCCAGCTATCTCGACTGGACCTATTGATCGTTATCGTAGGTTCCAAAAAGATATTCAAAAGCCACCAAGTGCTGAAGAATATCAAAAGTTACTCTATACAGGTATTAATCGTATTTTCCAAGGTTTCCTGTATAAGTTTATTATCGCTTATTTATTGCAGAAGCATTTTGTTGATGCAGTATTTGCGAATCAAGATACCATTTTCTCTAATGCGATTTATATGTATAGTTACAGTTTATACCTATTCTTCGACTTCGCAGGTTATAGTGCATTCGTAATTGGTGTCAGTTATATGATGGGTATTAAAACACCAGAAAACTTTAATAAACCATTTATTAGTCGTAACATTAAAGATTTCTGGAACCGTTGGCACATGACCTTATCATTCTGGTTCCGTGATTTTATTTATATGCGCTTTGTTTTTTTCGCAACAAAGAAAAAGCTACTTAAAAATCGCTACACGATTTCATATATCGGTGCATTTTTAAACTTTTTCATTATGGGCGTTTGGCATATTCTAGGTGAACATGTTTACCAGTACATTATTTACGGCCTTTACCATACTGTTTTGTTTATTTCGTTTGATATTTTCGAACGAAAAAACAAGAAACATAAATTTTGGCCAAACAATAAATTCATGCATGTTCTTGCAGTAGTAATTACGTTCCATTTCGTATGTTTCGGTTTCCTAATCTTCTCTGGTCACCTTAACAGATACTTTTAATGAATAGCTTCTTTTCTTACAGCTAAGAAGTTACACATAATATATTTCGGATATAAAGGAGATTTTAAAAATGGCAGAATTTAAAGATCAAGTATTAGATATTTTAGAAGAAGTTTGTGAAAATGATATTGTAAAAGAAAATCCAGATGTACAATTATTTGAAGAAGGTATCCTTGATTCTTTCGGTACAGTATCTTTATTAGTAGAATTCCAAGAACGTCTAGATATCGAAGTATCTATTTCTGATTTTGACCGCGATGAGTGGGCAACACCAAACATGATTATTAAGAAGTTGGAAGATATCCGATGAAAAAAGCAACTTTTGGTCCGATGCTCTTAGCATTGGCCCTTTTTGCTGTATTCTTACTTATCCCAACACGCTTCCTACTTCCACTTGTAAGTGACAAGAAAGTAGAACAAGCTGCAACTTCTCTAAAAGAAGAAAAAATACAAAGTATGATTTTACAGCAAAAAATGTTAGAAGATCCGAAATACCTTCCGATGTATGGTTCATCGGAATTTGCGAGAATGGATGCTTTTCATCCATCCAATTACTTTAAAGTAAAACCTGAAGGATTCACACCATTTCTTCTTGGTCGTGGTGGAACGCAAGACCTTATCCATGTGCTAAACTTTGCATCTACAATGGATCAATTAAAAGATAAAAAAATGGTCTTTGTTCTTTCACCACAATGGTTTGTACCACAAGGCATTGATGAAACACACTTTGCACCTAACTTTTCAAAACAACAAGGCTACCATTTCATTTTTAACAATGATTTAAAGCCTGAAATGAAAAAACAAATTGCAAAACGTTTATTGAACTTTGAAATTGTAAAAAAAGAGACGTTATTAAAAACATCTTTAGAAGGCATTGTCTATGATGATACTAAACATAAGATAAAAGCAATTGCAGCGAAACCATTTGCTTATCTTTACCGTAATATTTTAGATCGCAAAGACATATTTACAGTGATGTTCAATATTAAACCGCATAAAGAACAACTTGATCCAGCATTGAAACAAATGAACTGGAATGAAGCACGTAAACACGCGGATCAAACTGGTGAATTAGAATCAAAATCAAATCAGTATGGTATCGAAGATGATTACTTCAATAGCAAAATTAAAAAGAAATTGAAGCAACGCAAAGATTACTTAAAAAATGACGCTTATCATCACTCTCCAGAATATGAAGATTTACAAATTGCGCTCGATTTATTAAAACAATCTGGTGCAAAACCACTCTTCATTTCTGTTCCTGTAAAAGGTCCTTGGTATGATTATGCTGGATTCCCGAAAGAACGACGCGAATTATACTATAAGAAAGTTCATGAGCAAATTAAACAAGCTGGCTATCCAATTGCTGACTTTTCAAACCATGAGTATGACAAATACTTCTTAAAAGATCATATGCACTTAGGATGGAAAGGCTGGGTATACATCGACGAAGCCATCCAGCAATTTTATAAAGCAAACTAATAAAAAGACCACTTGAATTATTCAAGTGGTCTTTTTGTATATGCTTTGTAAATTTTCTACGGTTACCTTTACTTCTCCCAACACTCGTTCAACAATTTGCTGAGCTGATTCTTTTCTTGCTAATGAAGAAGCTTGTCCAGCCCAGAGTGACATATATTCCCCTTTGTTTTGTTTTGCAGCTTCTTGACGTATTTTAGCGGTTAATACATTTTGAACTGGATACATTGGGAGCATTTCTTCTTTTTCTTCATGTTGTTCTATAAATGTATTTCGAATCCCCCTTGCATATTTTCCAGAAAATGATCTCGTTACAGTTGTACTCGTATCTGTACTGTGCAGTACCGCTTTTTTATGTACATTATGTGTAATACTTTCTTCACTTGTTAAAAATGCTGTTCCCATTTGAATGCCTTCTGCACCTAGTGCCATTGCTGCAACAAGACCTTGTCCATTCATAATGCCTCCTGCCGCTACAATTGGGATATTTGATACTGCGGCTACCATTTGTGGAATTAATGCAAATGTACCGATCATAGAATCTTGTTCTTTCCCAATAAAAGTCCCGCGGTGTCCTCCAGCCTCGCTACCTTGTCCAACAATTACATCTACCTCTAATTCAGCAAGCACCTTCGCTTCTGCCACATTTGTAGCTGTTCCAATTATCTTTATGCCCTCTTTCTTCAACGATACAATTTCCTCTTGTTCTAACGTGTGAAATGCAAAGCTTATAACCGGAACTTTTTCTTCCTTTAACACGTGCAATTGTTCTTTATAACTTTTCGGAAGTTGTAATGATTGATTATACTCATCTATACCTAATTCTTTTCGTATCGGCTCTAATAAATTTCTTGCTACTTGTACTTTTTCTTCCTCAATTTGTATTTCTTTCGTAAGTAACAAATTTACTGCAAACGGCTTATCTGTTAACTCTCTTATTTTATAAATAGATTGACGAATTTGTTCCGGACTCATATAACCAGCCCCGAGCGTCCCTAGGCCGCCGCTATTACACACAGCCGCAACAAGCTCTGGTGTCGTAATTGCACCTGCCATACCAGCCTGAATAATTGGATACTTTATTTGTAATACATCATTTACTCTGCTTGTAAACATCCTTCTTTCCCTCCCTATGCCCCCTTATATCTTCTCGACTCAACAAACTTTTCCCTTCTTTTAAAAGGATTGAACTGCTTATAAACGAATATATTGAAAACGAAGGAGGAGATTTAAATGATTCAGCCAAATGTCTTACAACAAGGCGATACGGTAATGATTATTGCTCCAGCAGGCCCTCCAGTAATAGAACACGTCCTTGCAGGAAAAAAAGTATTAGAAACAATGGGCCTATCCGTAATAATTGGTCAAAGTGTTTACGAGAAATACGGCTATCTAGCTGGAAATGATGCAATCCGCCTTCAGGATTTACATGAATCCTTTTCCAATCCTGAAGTGCAAGCCGTTTTTTGCGCAAGAGGTGGATACGGAAGCGGTCGTCTCCTTCCTCATATTCAATATGAACTCATCCAAAACAACCCGAAGATTTTTTGGGGATATAGTGATATTACTGCTTTGCATATTGCCTTTTCACAATATGCAGGACTCATTACATTCCATGGACCTATGATTGAAGAATTAGGAAAAGGAGTGAATTCTCTTTCTTTATCTTCTTTCAATCAACTATTCTATCCGTATTCAACTATTTTACCAGCAGCAGAATGCATTACCACTACATCTACTTGTACAGTTTCCGCACCATTAGTTGGAGGCAATTTAACCGTTTTAGTAAGTACACTGGGTACCCCCTATGAAATCTATACAGCGAATAAAATTGTATTACTTGAAGATATTGGAGAAGAACCGTATCGTATTGATCGCATGTTCAACCAATTACATTTAGCAGGAAAATTGCATGAATGTGCAGGAGTTGTCTTCACAAGCTGCCATGATTGTATAGCCTCAAAGCAGTCTCTATCATTACAAACCATATTGTATAACTATCTCGCTCCATACAATATTCCGGTATTATTTGGTCTCCCTATCGGGCATATACAGCCAAATGTCGGAATACCACTCGGTGTTACTGCCACAATGGACACGGAAAGAAATACACTTTCTATCCCTTCAGGTGTGAAATTCATATCGAATTAAAAAGCAGTTTCCTATATACTTTTTCATTTACACAAAAAAGGAAAAGCATATATCGCTTTTCCTTTCTTTATGTTCCCTTATGCCGAGTTGACTATAAGAGGCTGACAACAATTTTTTACTGATAATAATTAAATATACGTCCAGAAGCTATATCTGCAATTTCTTCCGGAATAAATGTTTTGCTAAGCTCTGTGCCAACATTCAATACCGCTGTTGCTTCTTTATCTAGGTTTTCAAATAATTCTTTTCCACGTATCGTAATAAGGGGCGTTTCTTCCGGCAACACATCTTTCACAAATTCTAATTGCGTAAAGAACGGTACGATCCATCTACCCTCTCCTTGGAAATAACGCAAACGAAGTGTTCCTTCTGATGCAGAATCATCCGCCTCTATAGATCCAGCAACATAAAAATGAGTTGTTAATAGCAATTCATAAAATTCCTTTTGTTTTTGTTTATCCTCTTCTGCTAAAACGAGTACTGTTTCTATTTTCTTTACTGGAATTTGTTCCATATGCTGCCACCCCTGTTTTCAAAATGATTGTACTTTAATTATACGAAATATTCTTATTTTTTTCCACATAATTATTCAAATATTTTATTGAAATAATATCAATCATTCATCGTTACAACTGAACAAATCTTACCTTCTCCAATATTCCCGATGTTGTAACGATGGTAGCGAATTCCTCATGAAGATTTACGAGTGTCATATTATGAATTTCTTCTGCACAGTATTGTACACCATCTGGTCCCTTTCGATTAAATGTAGCCGTTGCATCACTTACTAAATACGTTGAAAACCCTAGATTTCTAGCCATCCGTGTCGTTGTTTCTACACAGTGGTTCGTCGTTAATCCAACGATAATAACTGAGTTACAGTTCTTCTCTTTTAGTAGCTTTTCTAAATCAGTTCCAATAAATGCACTGTTCACACACTTTTGAATGACTATTTCTCCCTGTAATGGTTGCACTTCTTCTTTGAATTTAACTGTTTCTGTATTTGGGTGAAACATTGACTCTACGTTTTCTTTATTCACATGTTGAATATGAATAATAGTTAATGCTCTTTTTCTCCACTCTTCTAATAAACTTTTCATATTCTCTTCTGCAAAAGGATTATTTCGCTCGCCCCAATAAGGTAGATTAAACGCTTTTTGTACATCAATAATAACAAGTGCTGACTGTTTCAGCATTATTCCTTCTCCTCTCCTGGCTGTAATTGAAATAAAAATCCAAGTTGTTGTGAAGCAGTAATAAAGCAAATATATACACAGAGCTCTACAATCTCTGCCTCACTCCAATACTGTTTCAACACATCAAACATCTTATCATCTATCGCTGAACGATTATGTACAAATACATGTGCAAAGGTTACAGCAGTACTAATCTCTTCTACCTTTTGCACATCATCTGGCTTTCCTTTTGCCATGCAATACAAACACTCATTTCCAAAAGCAAGTGTTCTACGTACTTGTTCTTTTAATTCTGCAGAAAGTGCCCCTTTTTCATATAATGTGTTTTCTAATACACTCCAAGCATGTAGTATATCTGGACAATGCCCTAATAATTTTTGAAACTTTGTTTCTCCTACATCTGATAATGAAATTCTCTCCATCATTTCTCCTCCTATTCCTTTCTGTTTTATTGTAAAATAAAGTATAGCCTTTTCACATTTCATATGAATCTTTATTTATATATTTTCTTTACAAAAATGATTAGTTTACTGGAGGTATATTTACATATGCAATTAGATCGTGTAGATCGTAAAATTTTAAATGAATTATATAATGATAGTCGCCTCTCTATGCGAGAATTATCAAAACGCGTAAACTTATCCGCGCCTTCTACTGCAGAACGTGTTCGTAAGTTAGAAAATGAAGGAGTCATTCAAAAATATACAATTGATATTGATTATAAAAAAGCTGGGCTCGTCTTAGATTGTATTTTAGAAATCACCTTAAAAAATGGTGATACAACGCGCATGCAACAATTTATTCAATCGTATCCATCGGCAAGCTTTTGCTATCGCGTAACTGGAAGTCTTTGTTATATCGTTAAAATTTCTGTTCCTTCATTAGTTGAACTTGAAGAGTTTATTAATGATGTTTCTTCATATGCAACAACTGTTTCTCATATCGTATTATCGGAAGTATCCCTTACTCCTGATATCGAACATATTTTTCCAGAAGAACAAAATTAATTTTTATTCAAAATATAATAAAAAACCCCTTACAAAAAGAATAAAAATGTTTTATTATGTATTAAAATACATAAAATTCGAGAAAGGGGCATTACATTGAAAATTTGGTTTTACGAAAAAACGATACAAGAAGATGATTTACTTGGCATTTGGGATAATGTTCCCACCATCCCTCGAATTGGGGAAAAGGTGGAAATTTTAAAAATGGTTCGTACAGTCACAGATATTAAATATGTAAAAAACGGAAACAACTTCCACGTTGAAATTGTTATCCATTAAAATAGCAGCTCTCCTCATTTATATTGGAGAGCTGCTATTTTTCGTTTCCTATACTCTTATCAATGTTCTGCTTTTGTTATAATAATTTTTTCATTCTCTACTACAACCTTTACATAATCATTCTCTTCTAATCTCAACTGATTCACAGCCTCATCTGGCAACTCTACAGCCATAAGTTGATCCGTTAAAATGACTTGACTATACATTTTATTTTGTTGTAATGGTACAACTGCCTTATCTTCATTGATAAAACGAAGAGGTGGTACCCCCACTTCTTTTACAGTTCGCCAATTTTTACGAATAAAAGGTGCCAACCATAATAAACTGATCAGAATTACAACGAGTCCAATCCATAAATTACTTTGTCCTTGTAATTCAGCAATCGAAATGACATCATCTGTTCCTTCACCACTCGTTAATTGGATGGTAGTTGCTATACAATTATTCAACGCATGAACAGCAATATTCGTCCATATATTTTTCGTTTTTATGTAAAGAAGACACATGACAACACCAAATACAAAAGCACCGACTACATCAAAATGTCCTAAACCAAAAATAAGAGAGGACACAATTACAGCACGTTTTATCCCCCACTTAAACGTCATACGCTGTAAAAAGAAACCTCGAAAGATAACTTCCTCCATAATAGGTGCAAAAACACATGCTGAAATAAAGCTAAAGATTTTTGTATATGTGCTACTCATATCAATTACACTATCATCACTTAATACACCCATTAAGAAATCTGGAACAAGATGTGCTAATATGTACAATTGAATAAAAGATACACCGAATGCAAAAATCATTCCCATTGCGGTTGCAACTATGATTATCTTCCAGTTTAACCGTGATGGTTTATCAAAGAAGCTAGTAAATATAACATTATTTTTTCGTGTTTTTAAATATAACCATAGTAGTGGAAATACAAAAAACACCGAAATTTGCACTGCAACATCCATGACATTTTCTGAAGCGCCTGCAAAGGATAGCGGTAGCACCATTACTACTATACCCAAAATCATCCATGCAAAAAAATTTCGAAGTCGTATACGTGAAAATGCGTACTGAATAAAAAACACCCCCAAGATGATATATTTATATTTTAATATGAATATCATTAAAATTCTTCCTATTTTTCTCAGTTCGCTTTTAAATACTATACCTATTAAAATATATAATAAGAAATCTATTTTGTAATTTCCTCTTTGCAAGACTTTCTGTTATAATGTTAAACGTCGCTTTTTATACCTATTTTTTCAAAACACATTATCATGATAAGAATAAGGAGGATTACGTACATGGATTTTTTTGAAAATGTCATTACTCCGATTCATAAGTTTATTACAACAACAAACGAATATTTATGGGGTTATATTTTAATTACATTGTTAATCACTGTAGGTTGTTATTTTACAATAAGAGCTGGATTTGTTCAGTTCCGTCACATTCGTGAAATGATCCGTTTGCTAGGCGATGGCGCAAGCCCTTCTACACGTAAAGCACAAAAAGAAAAGCATGGTGTTTCTTCATTCCAAGCGTTTTGCATGAGTACAGCATCACGTGTTGGAACAGGTAACTTAGCTGGTGTAGCAATTGCTATTTCTACGGGTGGACCAGGTGCTGTCTTTTGGATGTGGCTTATCGCTATGATTGGCGGCGCATCTGCTTTCGTTGAAAGTACACTTGCACAAATTTATAAAATTCAAGACGGTAAAACATTCCGTGGTGGACCAGCATACTACATGGAAAAAGGTTTAAACAAACGCTGGATGGGTATGATTTTCTCCGTTTTAATCACAGTTAGTTTCGGTTTAGTCTTTAACGCTGTACAAGCAAATACCGTAACATCTGCATTCGATGGTGCTTTTCATATCGATCCAAAAATAGTTGGAGTTTCATTAGCTGCCCTATTATCTGTTATTATTTTTGGTGGCGTAAAGCGAATCGCACGTGTTGTAGAAATGATTGTACCAGTTATGGCAATCATTTATGTTGCAGTTGCACTATTTGTTGTCGTGACAAATATTACATTGATTCCAGAAATGATAAAAGAAATTTTAGCACACGCATTTGGCATAAAAGAAATCGCGGGCGGTAGCTTTGGTGCAGCTGTTTTACTTGGTGTCAAACGTGGTTTATTCTCCAATGAAGCTGGTATGGGTAGTGCACCAAACGCAGCTGCGACTGCTAACGTAACACACCCTGTTAAACAAGGTTTTATTCAAACACTTGGTGTCTTTACAGATACATTATTAATATGCAGTTGTACTGCTTTTATTATCCTTTTATCGGACGTTCATACTGGAACAGATTTAAATGGTATTCAGTTAACACAAGAAGCGTTAAAAGCGCATATTGGTCCTTGGGCTCCAATCTTTGTCGCTGTAGCAATCTTCTTGTTTGCTTTCAGTTCTCTAATCGGAAATTACTATTATGGTGAGACAAATATCGAGTTCTTAAAAGGAAGCAAAACAACACTTATGATTTACCGCATCGCTGTAATTGGTATGGTATTCCTGGGTTCTGTTGCAACCATTCAAGTTGTATGGGATTTAGCTGACCTATTCATGGGCGTTATGGCAATTTTCAACTTAGTTACAATTATTTTCTTAAGCAAATATGCATTTGCAGCATTGAAAGACTATATGAAGCAAAAAGAGGCTGGACAAGACCCAGTCTTCTACGCTGACAGCATTCCTGGTTTAGAAAATACAGAATGCTGGGATCGTGAAAAAACAGAAGAAAAAGTTGGTTAAGGAAAATCCCCGCTTGCCGGGGATCTTTTTTATTTCATATATACATGTAAAGTCATATTACTAAAAATACAAATCGATTTGATTTAATAACACCTTTCTTTTTATACTCATTTAGTTCTTCATATATATTATTGTTTATATAAATATTTTATAATACATCACGCTTTTGGAATAATGCACTCGATGCAACAAGTAACACTACAAAATACACAATTACAAGTAATAGCGATGTTGTGAAATTAAATTCTGTAAATGGTGGTTCAACACCGCCACTAATTAATTTGTTGCTGTCGTACATACTTAAGTTCAAATGGAAAAACACAACAAATTTAGCAATACCTTTTGCAAACATCATAAGAGCTATATTAATTGCCCCTTGCAAGAAGAATAAGAACAATGTAATGATTAATGGTAATACTGATTTTCTAAAAACATTTGCCAAGAAAAAGGCAAGTGTTGCAAAGAAGAACGGTGCAAGAAGTTGATATAAGATTGACTTAAGCAATATGCTTAACGTTAAATCTGTTTTCCCTCCGTCCATTGCAATTGCACCGATAATCATTGCAATTAACATACCTGCAAAGACAACAAATAACATTGTTAGTAATACAGAAATGTATTTAGAAAATAAAATCATAATTCTTTTTCTCGGACGAATTAATAATTGCTTAATCGTTCCTTTTTGAAACTCCTCTGTAATCGTACGAGAAGCAATCGTAATACCGAAAATTGTTGCAAATAAAATAACTAAACTAATATCTGACTTCGTAAAATCTAAATATGTTCCATTAAAATCTTTAGCTTCACCCCATTTCAATATTGCGAGGACACCTAAAACTTCCAATGCAGCAATTACGCCTATCAATATATACATACCTTTTTTCGCATGTAGCTTTAGTAATTCATTTTGAATTAATTTAAACATTACGCTTTCACTCCCCCAGTAATCGCTAAGAACTCATCCTCTAACGTTTTATTTTGCACTGTCACACCATATACAAGTACATCAGCATGCACAAGTTGTTTTACAATTTGCGGAATCTTTTCTTTCGCTACAGATGTCTCAACTACGCTTCCTTGTGCCTTACCTTTAATAATTTCATTCGCTTTCTGAATTTGATCTACCTCAAATGCCACTACAACCGTTTCACCATGCTTTGCTTGCTCATGTAAGTTATACTCTTGCACAAACTGACCTTGCTTAATAATAACTACACGATCACACATAAGTTCAATTTCGCTTAATAAATGACTTGATACGATAACCGCAATGTTTTCTTCTTTCGCTAATCGTTGTAAATAATCACGAATTTGGCGAATACCCGCTGGATCTAATCCGTTTGTCGGTTCATCTAATATTAAAATTTTCGGATTATGTAAAAGTGCTTGCGCAATACCAAGACGTTGTTTCATTCCAAGTGAATATGTTTTCACTTTTTTATGAATGGCATGCTCTAATTCAACAAGCTTTACAATTTCAACGATACGCTCTTTACTAATTGGTGTAATTGCCATATTTGCAAAATGCCTTAAATTTTGCATTCCTGTCATATAGTCATAGAGTTCAGGATTCTCGACAATCGCTCCAATTTGTTCTAACGCCTTCTCACGTTCTGTACGAATGCTATGACCACAAATTGTGATATCGCCTTTTGTCATTGAAATCAGACCAGTCATCATCCGAATTGTCGTCGTTTTCCCGCTTCCATTCGGTCCAAGAAATCCATATACCTCCCCTTCACGAACTTCAAATGAAAGACCACGAATAATTTCATTTTTTCCTATTTTTTTATGGACGTTTTCTAATTTCACTACTACGTTTCCCAATGATTGTTCCTCCTTTAGACTTCTAGTTTTTTATCGATGATGCGACCTGTTATTAATACCAATAGAAAGATTAACAATAAACTAAAACTTAAATAAGAAATATTTGAACCATCATTAAAATAAAAAGATGTTTCGAAAAAACCATTTTTATCTATAAATCCAACATTCTTTACAGAAAATACATATCTATCTATTTTTGCTAACATATTAGTTATAAAAAACTGGATTCCACCGAAAACGACAAAGAAAAATATAAATAGCACCTTATTTAATGAGGATTTCACATTAAATAGTTTTATAACTACGATTATGAAATACACAGAAATTAATGTACTTATTAAATCTACAAGCCATAAAAAGATAGAGAACAGATGGTGTAATAAACCATAATTGTACAAACTATTAATGCCCTGTTGAACCTCTCCACTTGCCTTGTTCTCATATATATTTAAAGAAAGAAGATGTAAAAAAACAATGCCTATTAAAGACAACAGAGTAAACATTATTATAAAAAACAATAAATTCGCATATATATATTTCTTTGATGGAATTGCAGCATACCGAATCATAGATCCTCTCACTATTTTTCTGAAAGAAGAGATCGCCAGTAAGAAGATAGAAAATGCAGTCATACAAAATAATAATATAAATATAATTAATATTATATCTTGTCTATTTGAAACCCTTACCCCCGAAGATCCCTTCATATTAAATAATAGAATTAATGAAGTGGTAATAAATCCGAAATAAATTACCCATACCTTCTTTTTATTACAATTATATAAATATCTAAGGAGTTGACTCATTTCCCAAACACCTCCTTAAACAATTCAGTCACCGCTTTCCCTCTTTGAAAACGCAGTTCTTCTACATTTTCATGCAGTACAATCTCTCCATCCTTCAAAAAGGTGACTTCATCAAATATATTTTCAATCTCTCCAATTAAATGAGTCGAAATTAAAATCGTACTGTCTTCACGATAAAACTGTAAAATGAGTTCTAGCACATGTTCACGTGAAACGGGATCAATTCCGCCAAGCGGTTCATCTAATATGTAGAGTTTTGCTTTTCTTGAAAATGTTAAAATCAACTGTAATTTTTCAATCATTCCCTTTGACAATACTTTAATTTTTTCTTCTAATGGTATTTTAAATTCAGTGATTGCATCTACTGCCTTTTGGATCTCAAAGTCTTGATAAAAATCACGATAGAAAAATATAGCATCTTTTACAGTCATCCACTCATCAAATACAGGTCGATCCGGCATAAATGAAACAATCTTTTTTGTTTCTAAACCCACCTTCTTACCTGCAATTGTGACATTTCCTTCCGAAGGGTGCTGCAAACCTGCAATCATTTTCAATAATGTTGTTTTTCCACTACCGTTATCTCCAACAAGGCCAATAATCTTTCCTTCTGTAATCTCTAGGTTTAGCTCACGAATCACTGCCTTTAAACCATATCGCTTCCATAAGTTCTCTATTTTTAATAGCCCTGTCATCAGCTCTCCTCCCTTTTCTCTTCCAATGAGGAACGGAGGATTGAGAGAATTTCCTCTTCTGTAAAACCTAAATTGTCCATTCCGTTTATAAAAGAATGAAGCAACTCTTTTGCCATATCTTTGCGCAGCTCCATAATTTTCTCTCCCTCGCTTGTTACATATCTTCCCATCCCTCTACGTGTTACAACAATACCATCTCGCTCTAGCTCTTGAAATGTACGCTGGATCGTATTTGGATTTACTTGTAACTCGCTTGCTAATTCACGTACAGAGGGAATTTTGTCGCCAGGTGATAGATGACCTGTTACAATTTCTTTTTTTATGTATTCCATCACCTGAATATAAATCGGTGTGTTAGGAGAAAATTCTATTTTCATTTCTTCCCTCCTTTTGTCTTAGTGTACTAGTTAAATAGTACACTAAGACAAAAGGGATGTAAATACTTGTAAATTAAAAATATAAAAAAAAGGTAGTGCAACCTTCGTTGCACTACCTTCCTATTTTATTTCGTTACCATTTCTGCCTCACTTTCTTCAAAAGGCCACTTCGGTAACATATTACGGAGTTCCTTATCAGAACGATAGCCAAGTGCATATTCTGCCTGCATAATGGTATGAATCTCACGTGTTCCTTCGTAAATAACTGGAGCTTTTGCATTTCGCAAATATCGTTCTACTGGAAATTCATTTGAATATCCATATGCCCCGTGCACCTGCACTGCATCATTTGCCGCTTCAAATGCAGCGTCACAAGCGATCCATTTCGCTAAAGACGTTTCACGTGTATTACGTTTCCCTTCATTTTTTAGCCATCCTGCTTTATAAACCAATAAACGTGATATTTCAAGATTCGCAGACATTTTCGCAATCATTTGCTGTACAAGCTGATGTTTTCCAATTTCTTTACCAAATGTCTTTCTCTCTTCACAATACTTTACACTCGCTTCTAAGCTTGCTTGAATGAGTCCGCATGCGCCTGCTGCTACTGTGAAACGTCCATTATCTAATGAAGCCATTGCAATTTTAAACCCTTCACCTTCTTCTCCAAGAAGGTTTTCCACTGGTACTTTTACATCATCTAAAAATACTTCACCTGTATTTCCAGCTCGAATACCAAGCTTTCCTTTTATCGCTTTTGTCGATACTCCTGGAAATGTTCGTTCTACGATAAAACAAGAAATACCTCGGTGCTTTAATTCTGGATTTGTTTTCGCAAATATTAAGAAGTGATCTGCAACATCACATAACGAAATCCATGTTTTAGATCCATTTAATACATAGTGATGACCTTGTTTCACTGCTGTTGTTTGCATAGCAACAACATCTGACCCTGCATTTGGTTCTGTTAAACCGAAAGCCCCAATTTTTTCACCTTTCGCTTGTGAAACAAGGTACTTTTGTTTTTGTTCTTCTGTTCCCCATTGCAGAAGTGTCATACTATTTAACCCTGTATGTACAGATACAGCTGTACGGAAAGCTGTGTCACCGCGTTCCAATTCCTCGCAAATGATAGCCAGCGTATTATAATCCATACCCACGCCGCCATATTGCTCTGGAATACAAACGCCCATAAATTGCAATTCTGCTAAACGCTTCAAGATTTTTTCTTCAAAATGCCCTTTTTCATCCCATTCTTTAATGTATGGGATAATTTCATTATCTACGAATGATCTCACTACTTTTCTAACACTTTGTTGTTCTTCTGATAAAGAAAAATTCATTTGTACTGCCTCCTTATATCCATTGGTTTTTTTTCATTTCCCTAATACTTTCCTGAGAATACCCCAAATTTTTCAAAATCTGTTCTGTATGTTCTCCATGGAGTGGCGGATGTTTCTGCATTCGCACCGGTGTCTTTGCAAGTTTTAATGGTGAACCTACAAGTTTAAGATTCTCAATTGTTGGATGCTCCATATGAACTGTCATCTCTCGCGCCCCTGCTTGCTCTGTTTCTAGCGCTTCTTTCACATTGAGAATTGGTCCATTTGGAATACCTGCTTCATCCAACAATTGTTTCCATTCCTCTTTCTTTTTCTTCTTCATTTCTTTTGCAATTATGTCTATGAGCTCTTCCTTATACAAAAGGCGATTTGCATTTGTTGTATAACGATCTAAACGAGATAAATCTTGTCTACCAAGCAATACACAAAACCTATGGAACTGTTCATCGTTTCCGACCGCAACAACAAGGTCTCCATCCTTCGCCTTAAACACTTGATACGGAACAATATTCGGATGCTGATTCCCAAGTCTCTCTGGCAATTCTCCTGTACACAAATAATTACTCGCTACATTTACTAATGCTGCTAATTGGGAATCAAATAAAGAAATATCAATTTCTTGCCCTTCTCCCGTTCTATTCCGGTGCTGCAGAGCCGCTAAAATCCCGATACACGTAAAAAGACCTGTGAGAACATCTGAAATGGCAACCCCTACTTTTGCAGGCTCTTCATCCTTTCCTCCTGTTATACTCATAAGCCCACTCATTGCTTGAATCATATAATCATAGCCAGGAAGATGTGAAGCAGGACCCTTTTGACCAAACCCACTAATAGAAGCTAGAATAATGTCTCCCTTCACTTCCTGTAACACATCATAACCAAGTCCCATTCTTTCAAGTGTCCCAGGCTTGAAGTTTTGCACAACGATATCAGCATGAGAAACAAGCTTTTTCAAAATATCCTTTCCCATTTCTGATTTTAAATTTAATGTAAGCGACTCTTTATTGCGATTCGCACAAAGAAAATAAGCACTTTCTCCTTCTACAAAAGGCGGTCCCCATCCTCTTGTATCATCACCATTTCCTATATTCTCAACTTTAATTACCTCAGCCCCTAAATCACCGAGAATCATCGTACAAAAAGGACCGGCAAGAACCCGAGATAAATCAATAATTTTGATTCCGTGTAATGCTCCCTCCAACCCCTTCTCCTCCTATAGTAAAAACCAGTAAAACCAATGAGAAAAAAAGGAGACATGTTGGTTTTACTGGTTTGTATTTACACGCTATTGTATAAAATATTATTATGCTTTTACTTGTGATAATACGGATTTGAATGCATTGATCACTGTATCTACTTCTTCATAACTAATTGTAAGCGATGGTTCGATACGAATTGTTTTCGAATTGATTAATGTTCCTGCAACAAGAATTCCTTGATCAAACATCGCCTTCGATACTTCATAACCAATTTCATCCTTATGGAACTCAATACCAATCATTAAACCTTGGCCACGGATTTCAAACACTTTGTCTTCATGTCCTTCCGCTGCCTTTTTCAACCCTTTTAAGAAATACTCCCCAACTTCCGCAGCTCGTTCTGGTAATTTATCTTCCAATAATACATGGATTGTTGCAATTGCAGCAGCACATGCAAGTGGATTTCCACCAAACGTTGTTGTATGCATGAATGGATTTTCAAACCAGCTTTTGAATACTTTTTCTTTAGCAACAATTGCACCCGCTGGCATTACGCCCCCGCCAAATGCCTTTGCAAGACAAATAATATCCGGTACAACATCATATAATTCTGCAGCAAACATTTTCCCAGTGCGTCCCATTCCTGTTTGTACTTCATCAAAAATAAGTAGTGATCCGAATTCATCACAAAGCTCTCTCACTTGTTTCAAATAATTTTCTGGAGGTAAAATAATACCGCCCTCTCCTTGGATTGGTTCTAAAATAACAGCTGCAACATCTTCTCCAACTAACGCGCATGTTTCAAATGTTTTTCTCATCATATCAATATCACCAAATGGGACGTGACGGAAGCCTGGAATTAATGGTAAGAATGGTTTACGGAACATTCCTTTTGCTGTTCCAGATAAAGAACCAAGACTCTTACCGTGGAAAGCACGTGTTGTGGAAATGAAAGTTGTTCGCTCACTATACATTTTTGCTAATTTTAATGCTGCCTCTACACTTTCTGTCCCACTATTTGTAAAGAAAGCATATTTCAAATCACCAGGTGTAATATCCGCTAAAATTTTTGCAAGAATCGCACGAAGTGGATCTAGTAAGTCCTGACTATGCAATGCTTGACGCTTTAACTGATCCGTTACAGCTTTTACCACTTTGGGATTACGGTGTCCAACATTATAAATTCCGAATCCACCTAAACAATCAATATATTTTTTACCATTGATATCCATGAAGCAAGATCCTTCATCAGACCATTCTACTGCTGCAAATTGCCCATCTTTTGTTACTGTTTTTCTATATGCGAGGAAGCCAGGATTTACGTGTTCTCTAAATCCATCTACTGTTTCTTTTTGGATCCAGTTCGCCTCTTCTGCAGAAACTTTCTCTTTTTCAATTAGCTGCAGTACTTTTGTAATATAATCATTTACACTCGTATTCTTCACATCTTGTTCGTTAGATTTATTTTTCACATTCGTTCCCATCTATTTCACCTCTACAGTCTTTTTATTTGCAAACCAACCAATTGGTTCTACTTCTAGATTTATATTAATCTGCTTAATTTCTTGGAATTCCTCTAAACCAAACGTTCCTAAGCTACGACCGATACCACTTTGTTTATATCCGCCCCAAGGCGCCTCGTTGTATGTTGGGTGGTAACTATTAATCCACGTAATTCCTGCGCGGAGCTTACGGATTACACGCATCGCTTTAGCACCCTCAACTGTAAATACACCTCCAGCTAAGCCGTAATCTGTACCGTTTGCTAGTTCAATTGCTTCCTGTTCATTTTTGAATTTTTGGATAACTACAACAGGACCAAAAATTTCTTCCTGCACAATACGCATATCAGGTTTTACATTGACAAAGACCGTTGGTTCAATAAAGAAACCATCACCTTTCCCATCCGCCAGTATACGCTTTCCTCCGCAAACAATTTCTGCTCCTTCATCTTTTCCAATCTCTATATAGCGTAATACTTTTTCCATATGCTCTTGACTTACAAGTGGCCCCATCTCTGATTCTGGGTTATCACCAGGTCCAACATTAATTTGCTTTGCTCGTTCTACGAAACGATTAACAAATCTATCGTAAACGCTTTCTTCTACAAGAATTCTTGATCCTGCTGAACATACTTGTCCAGCACCTGCATAAATACCAAACAGAGCATAATCAACAGCTGTTTCAAAATCTGCATCTGCAAAAATAATATTTGGAGATTTCCCGCCAAGTTCTAGCGAAATCTTTTTCATATTATCTGCCGCTGTTCTCATAATGTGCTTTCCTGTTTTTGTTCCGCCCGTAAAGGAGATCATATCAACTTTATTACTTGCTGCGATCTCATTTCCTACTGTTGGCCCGGCACCCATTACCATATTGGCAACACCTTTTGGCAGCTCTACATTTTCCATTATTTCGAATAATTTTGTTGCAGTGATTGGTGTCACTTCAGAAGGTTTAAACACAATCGTGTTTCCAGCTGCTAAAGCAGGTGCAATTTTCCAGACACTCATTAATAATGGGTAATTCCAAGGAACGATTAAACCACAAACACCCACTGGCTCTCTCACTACCATAGCTTGCATCGGATCAGCTACATGATACGTTTGCCCATCCGGCTTTGTAATCAGCCCAGCATAATAGCGGAAACAAGCTGCTGCATCTCCAATATCTCCTTCAGCCTCTCGATATGTTTTTCCATTATCCATTGTTTCCAGACGCGCAAGTTCTTCCAAATTTTTATCAATTTCATCTGCTATTTTAAATAAATAAGATGCTCTTTCAGCAGCGGATGTTTCTGACCAAATCCCGCTATCAAAAGTAGCTCTTGCCACTTCAATCGCGTATTTCGCATCCTCGATCGTTCCTTCAGGTGCATATGCGATAACCTTGCCATTCGCAGGGTTAATAATCGGTCTTTTCTCTTGATTACTAGAATCTCTCCATTCACCGTTTAGATACATTTTTAAATCTAGCACTGTATATAATCCCCCTTTGTCAATCATTCATATATTATATAAGCAATAATTGTGCCAACATTTGAAATACGAAGCAATCATACAAAAACTGACGATTTCCTTAAATAACCTATACAAAGTTATGCATTTTCGCATAGATTATTACATTTCGCATAATTACAACAAAGAGAAGGGGCAGTCTATGTAGACTCCCCCTTTCTCCTTTAAAAATACGAAATTGTATCAACCGTTATTTCCTGTTCATTCATGATTTTTTGATATTTACGACTAACAGAAGACTGGCTTATCCCAAGAGCCTTCGCTGCCTTTGTTGTTGTTTTATACTGCTTCATCGCAAGTAAAATTAATTGTTCTTCTACAGAATGTAACGCTTCTTGTAATGGTAAAACTCTTGTAATCACCGGCTTTGATTTTTTAAAATCATATCCAGGAGTTAGAAATTTACTAACAAATTCAGCATCAATGACTGAATCATCTGCTGATACTACTAAACGTTCAATCATATTCTGTAATTCTCTTACATTTCCTGGCCAGGAATAAAACTCTAGTAAATTTAGTGCATCAGGAGTTAAATGATAGTTTTTATTATATTTTTCATTTAACTCTTGTAAAAAATGAAACGCGAGTAGTGGAACATCTTCCATTCGTTCTCTAAGTGGGGGAACTTGCAGCGGAATTACATTTAAGCGATAAAATAAATCTTCTCGGAACGTGCCCGCTTCGACCATTTTTTCAAGGCGTTTATTCGTGGCAGCAATAATTTGAACATTGATTTTCGTAGGTATTGTGCTTCCAATTGGAATTACCTCTTGTTCTTGCAATACTCTGAGTAATTTTACTTGCAGATGTAAAGGCATTTCTCCAATCTCATCCAAAAATAAAATCCCTTGATCCGCTCGCTTAAAATATCCTTCTTTTCCATTTTTATCAGCACCAGTAAAAGCACCTTTCGTATAACCGAACAGTTCGCTTTCTAACAACGTCTCTGGAATCGCACCGCAGTTTAATTTTAAAAACGGCTTTGAAGATCTGTTTCCAAGTTGATGAATCGCTTGTGCAATCACTTCTTTCCCAACACCTGATTCTCCAGAAATAAGAACATTTGAAGAAAAATCAGCTATTTTTTTTGCTTGAGTAATAATTTGCTCCATTTTCGGACTACAATAAATCAATTTCTTCAGAAAGCGATCTTTATTTTTAAAGCTGTCCAACTCTTTCTTATATTGTTCGGATATCTTTTTTATCTCATGCAATTCCGTCTTTAACCTTGTTGCTTCTGTAATATCTCTTGAGGCAATAATAATACGATGAAGCTCTCCATTTTCGTTAAACACAGGATTTCCAACGGCTAATATCTTTCTACCACTTTTTGTCTCTTGTACAATTGATACCTTTTTCTTTTGTTCTAGCACCAATCGCGTGACAGATGGACTAAATAATCCCTTCTTCTCTAAATCTAAAAGATTTTTTCCTAAAAGATCTTTCAAATCCCCTCCCCAAAAATCATTGATAATGGTTTCACTATAACGGATTAATTCCCCTTTATGATTAACTACTAATATTTCATCATAAATGCTAGATAAAATTGCATGTAAATCTTTATTTAAATCCTTTATATATTCAATTTCCATAGCCATATCCTCAACCATCGGTAAATCTTGCACAATAATGACCATTCCTTCAATTCTTTGATCGAAGTTTGGGATAGGACTGTAGTCAACTAATACCCCCATCTCATTTGTTATTTGTAATTGATTTAAAATCGTTTTTCCGGTTGCAAATACATTGCGAATATGTTCCCCATTAAAAATCTGTTCTGCTGGCACATTCATTACTTTTTCAGGAGTAGATTTAATCATCTTCAAACCAGATTCATTACAATTCACAATTTTCTTTTCACGGTCTACTACAAAAATCCCCATTGGAATAGACGTTAAGATGATTTTTAGTATATCTACACTTTTATTTTCTTGCTTAAATAATTCTGCAAAAACATCCTCTCTTCTTATGTATCCTGTTAACTCTCCTCTTTCATTTTTCACTATGGCAATAGGTGCCCCAATAATTTGAAAGAGAGCTGTTAAGGAAATGTTTTTGCTAAGATGACATATTGTATCTAGTGAAACAGCATTTGAAAGTAACATTTTAGTCGTTAAGCGCTTACTTCTTGATAGCAGCTCCTTAACATGGACGTATGCAAATAATTGATCTTCTCTTTTTAAAAACAGAAAAGATTCTTTCATATTTTCAGCATCTATATTCCATTCCTGTTCAGATTGATCGATCGATATGGAAACAATAGGTCTAATTTTGTTATGAGCAATGGAAAACATTCTGTTACTCCTCCTTTAAACTGCTTAACTTGTATTGTATCATTAAAATCTGATTTTTTTAATTAATCTGACAATATACTTTTTTTACTTACTTTAATAAAAAAAGGAAGATGAATAGTTCCATCTTCCTCCCTAAAATCAATCACTCCCACTAATTAAAAGATCTTCTTGAATATACGCTAATACCATACCTGGAATTACTTTATCTCCTGCTTCTACCTCTAAAGATTGTACTTCCCCACTACATCCCATTTTAATTACTTCTAGCTTACCATTCATATCTTTAATAGCAAACAATGGTTCCCATTCATAAATTCGAGAGTCCTTATCAATAGCAACTTTTTCAACTGTTCCATAGCATGGGCTCGTAACTATTTCATAATACAAAATGAATCATTCCCTTCCTTTATTCTATTAATATTGCTCTGCCAACATTTGTGACTGGAGAATCATATGAAAAAAGCTTTGAAAATCTTCTACATCTTCTATTTCAATTCCTAGCTTAGGTGCCCAGTATTGCTCTTCTTCGATATCTTCCTGACTTAATAAAATCATTCTTCCATTTTGAATAGATGTAACCATTGCTTTTCCAAAAAATTGCTGTGAATACGTGACTGCTATATCATAGCGATGATGATTCGACACAATACAGTAATAACCAATTGGTTGCTTTTCAATTTGTTCTAATAAAATGTCCAGTTTCATTTGATTCCTCCCTTTAGCTTAAAAATGCAACCATCCTCTTAGACGCGACGCTTCTACAATTTTACGAACCCCTTCTATATAAGCAGCAATTTTCATATTTACCCCAAACCGTTTTGAAGTATTAAATACATCAGAAAAGCTAGAGGTAATTTTTTCTTTTAAACATTGGTCTACATATTGCTCTGTCCAATAATATCCTTGGTTATTTTGGCACCACTCAAAATAAGAAACAATAACACCTCCAGAGTTCGCTAAAATATCCGGAACAACTAAAACATCTTTCTCTTCTAATATTGTTATCGCCTCTTTCGTTGTCGGACCATTTGCAGCCTCAATGATAATCTTACACCCAAGTCTTTCTGCATTATGTTTCGTAATTACTCCTCCAATTGCTGCTGGAATGAGTACATCACATTCTTTTTCTAGCAACTCTTGGTTAGAGATTGTTTTACTAAAGAGGTTCGATACAACACCAAAAGAATCTCGATTCTCTAATAAATAAGGAACATCTAGACCGTCTGAGTTATAAATGCCACCTAAAGCATCAGATACTCCTACTACTTTCACACCAATATCATATAAATATTTTGCCAAATGACTTCCAACGTTTCCAAACCCTTGAATGATTACCCGCATATTTTGAATTGGAATATGTTTTAATTCACTTACTAATTGGAGCGTGTATAATACCCCTTTAGAAGTAGCTGTTTCTCGCCCTTGTGATCCTCCTAGCATTAACGGCTTTCCAGTAATAAAACCAGGAGAATCAAATTCCCTAATATGATCATACTCATCCAGCATCCAAGCCATAATCTGAGCATTTGTATACATATCAGGAGCTGGAATATCTTTAGTAGGTCCAACAATTTGGCTCACTGCTCTTACATAGCCACGGCTAAGTAACTCTAATTCTCTAAAGCTCATCTTCTGCGGATCACAAATAATTCCGCCCTTTGCTCCTCCATATGGAAGTCCTGTAACTCCGCATTTTAAGCTCATCCATCCTGCCAACGCTTTTACTTCCTCTGCTGTAACATCTGGATGAAACCTGATACCACCTTTTGTTGGCCCTGCTGCATCATTATGCTGAGCGCGATATCCTTGAAATACCTTTGTTGTTCCATCATCCATTCGAACAGGAATACTTACTTCTAAAAAACGCATCGGCTTCTTAAGAAACTCGAATACTTCCTCTGGATAATGCAAAACATGGAGTGCTTCTTTTAATATGGCTTGAAATTCCTCTAAAGCATTTTCCGACTCAACTTTTTCTTGAATAGATTGTGTTACATCCTCTTTTTCTGATTGAATTGCCACGATAACACCTCATTTATTTATTTTTACTAGTGTTATAAAGCAATAATCGTGCCAACTGGAAATATAATGTTTATATTATCGTTTCAACCTCAACTCTTTCCCTTATTTACAAAATGTCTCACGTTCTTTATGAATAGTTGAATGATTTATTCATTATTGCATAATTGTAGACTCTACAAAATTAAAAACACCGGATAAATCCCGATGTTTTTTATTATTTTACATTTCCTGCACTTCTTCAAAATGCATTTGCGGAGGTGCTGAACGAAACATGTTCGTAATATATAAAAGATAACCGATTCCAATGGCAGCCCAGCTAAGTCCAAGAATAAGCGAATGAATATTGAGGTTAAACCATAACACAGCCACTGTACCTGCACCTAAAATAGGCATAACTAAGAAATTCAAAAAATCTTTTGTTGTTTTATATCTTTTTTGCTTTATAACATAGTAGGAAATTACAGATAAATTAACAAATGTAAATGCAATAAGCGCTCCGAAGTTAATAAGAGATGCTGCTGTTTCTAAATCAATAAACATAGCAGAGAGCGCAATAATTCCCACAAAAATAATGTTATATACTGGAGTTCGCAAGCGAGGATGAATGTATCCAAATATCTTCTGCGGAATTACATTATCTCGCCCCATTACGTATAATAATCGCGATACACTTGTATGAGAAGCTAAGCCTGATGCTATTGTTCCCATAAATGTTCCTACTAAAAAGAAAGTTTGAAATAATTTTCCTCCGACGTATAATGCAATTTCTGGAGCTGCTGATTCTTGATCTTTAAATACGGATGCATCTGGAAAAAAGGATTGTGTAAAGTACGTAGTGACAATGAATAAAATTCCGCCAATTAAAGCAGTAAGAAAAATAGCTCGAGGAATCGTCTTCTTTGCGTTTGGTGTTTCTTCTGAAAATGTAGTTACTGCATCAAAACCTAAAAATGAAAAACACAGAATAGTTGCCCCTGCAACTAACGGTGATATTTGTATATCTGATTGGAAAAACGGCTGAATGGAAAAGACTTCTCCGGTTCCCTCTCCTGCTATCAAACCTTTTATAACTAGAAAAACAAACACAGCCATTACTAGCACTTGAAATGTTACTAGGAACGTATTGAAATTAGCAGTAACATTTACACTAATAATATTGATAAGTGTAATAAGTAGGACAAATCCAATGACCCATGCCCAATCTGGAACACTTGGAAAAAGTGCTGACATATAAATTCTCGTTAATAGTGCGTTCACCATTGGTAAAAACAAATAATCCAATAATGCTGACCATCCAACAAGAAAACCAAGTCTTGCACTAATTGTCTTTTGTGTATAAGTATAAGCAGATCCTGCAGTAGGAAAAACCTTTACCATTTTGCCGTAGCTTGCAGCTGTAAATAACATCCCCGCTAATGCAATTAAATAAGCTCCTGGAACATGCCCGCCCGTTTTTTCAGAAACGATTCCAAATGTATCAAATCCTACCATTGGTGTCATATACCCGACACCTAGCATAACAATTGACCAAAGTCCTAATGAACGTTTTAACCCAACTCCTTTTCCCACCTATCATTCCTCCTACTTTCTCTATCTAATTTTCATGTAAAGATTGATAACTAAACAGAAAATGCTTTCGACGAACAGCGTATGTTATATATGTCATTTCAAAAACCTCCTTTATTTTTTAAATATTCATGCAATTTTCGAGCCAAAATTGCCTTTGTTAAAAAATTTACTAAACAGCCCTATTTTTTTATGGTCCAATGAAATTACGGGTGGGATTATGTTTCTAATTGCTTCGTTATTTTTCTATTCATTTTGACATAACTTATTCAATCTCTCATACCAATAAATACAAATGAAGTGAAACTTTAATCAGTCGGCGAATAAAAACTTACCATGAGATAATAACATTATGTAAACTATTCATAACAAAAAAGCTGCCTTTATATGAAAGACAGCTTTTTCAATCTTATCTATTAAAAATCGAATACGAAATCATCGTCTGATAACTTTTCAACATTTGTTGCTTTTACATAACCATTCCCTTTTACAGAGAAGAAATCATGGTTTTTCGTATCTGTACGTAAACCGTTTAATACGATTGGGTTAATTTCTTCTTCCTCAAAGCGCGGTTCTAATCCTAAGTTCATAAGCCCTTTATTCGCATTGTAACGAACAAAGCGATTTACATCTTCAACAAGACCAATGGATGTATAAATTTCTTCTGTATATACCATTTCAATTTCATACAGTTCTATCAATAACTCTTGTGTTTCTTTTTGCACTTCTTGTTTTTCTTCCGCAGAAAGTTCCGCGAAGATTTGTTGTGCTAAAATACCAACGAATACGCCGTGAATTGACTCGTCACGAATTATTAAGTTAATAATTTCACCACTCGCTGTTAACTTTCCTTGTCCTGCTAAGTAAAGCGGATAGAAAAATCCGCTATAGAACAAGTAACTTTCTAAGAATACACTTGCTACCATAGCCATGTATAATTCTTTTTTCGTTACTTGTGGCTTCAATAAACGACGATAATAACCTGTAATAATACCCGCTTTTTTCTCAAGTAATGGATGGCTATCTACCCATTCAAAGATCTCATCAATTTCTTCTTCTGTTGCGAGTGTCGTAAAGATATGACTGTAACTCTTCGCATGTACTTCTTCCATAGCACCCATGAAAGCTAATACACTTTTCGCTTGTAAATTCTCAAGATGAACAAGTACAAGTGGCATCCCTTCGCCGCCTTGCTTCGTATCTAAAAGTGTTAAACCACCTAATACACGCTTATACGCAATTTGCTCTTCTTTTGATAATTGCACCCAAGTATTTTTGTCAGAAGATACAGCGATCTCTTCTTCTGTCCAAAACTGAGCGATGTTTTGCTTCCAAAACATTAAACTAAAATCGTCTTCTTTTTTGTTCCAGTTTACCGCGCGCATTGAATCGCCCCTTCTCTCTATAATTAAGCTCTTCTAACTTGCGGTAAAGCTTTCACTTTACGATGAAAACTTAACCGCAAGTTAGACATCTTAAATTTTATAACTAAGCATGAGCAGGGTCAGAAAAACCCTGCTCATGATGTCTTACTCTTTATTTTGTATATCAATCAATTATAGTTTGCATCAAACTGTACAAGCAACGCACTCTTCCACGCTTAACTTACGTGTTCTTGTATAATACAAACTCTTTAGACCTTTTTTATGTGCATAGATGTAATAACGTGCTAATTCACGCGTAGAAATATCGCTATTTACATAAAGAATTGTACTAATTCCTTGGTCAATATGCTCTTGAATTTCTGCGATTAAATCAATTAGTTTAAACTGATTGATATCGTAAGAAGATTTATAATACCAGAACGTATCTTTTGATAAATACGGCATTGGGTAATATGTTGTCGCATTCGCATACGTTCTTGATTCAATTTGACTTACGATCGGCATTACGCTTGAAGTTGCATTTTGCACGTAACTGATCGATTGTGTCGGAGCGATAGCCAATCTATATGAGTTGTATAAACCGTGCTTCTGTACTCCCTCTTTTAGACTTGTCCAATCTTCTTTTGTTGGAATATAGATTCCTTCAAATAACTGCTGTACTTTCTCAGTTACAGGACTATAGTCTGTTGTTTCATACTTTTCAAAGTATGAGCCATTTGCATAATCCGACTTATCGAAGTCTTTAAATGTTTCGCCCTTTTCTTTCGCAATACCCATACTCTTTTCAATGGAGTAGTAATTTAACATCATAAAGAATGTACGAACAAATTCTTTCGCTTCTGCACTTTCATAAGCAATTTTATTTTTCGCTAAATATCCATGTAAGTTCATAGCACCAAGTCCAACTGAATGAAGCTCATCATTTGCTTTTTTCACAGTCGGCGCGTTTGGAATAACAGTCATATCAGAAACAGCTGTTAATGCTTCCATTCCTGCATGAACTGCTTCACGAATTTCTTTATTCTCCATTACGTTTACAATGTTTAATGATCCTAAGTTACAGTTAATATCACGGCGGATAATGTCATCTGTACCATAGTCATTAATTTCAGATGTTTCTTGTAACTGGAAGATTTCGGTCTCTAATGTTCAACTGAGGTCGCTACTCTCAATCCGTTGCTCAAGCAACTGCTGTATGTCACCATACAGGACAGACTATATCATCACCTACAGCATAACCTGATTAGGTGCTCCGCTTTTCGAACGCCAATCGCTTGCGCTCTACTCCCATATGGGATAGTCGTTAGGCTTTTACTTATCTTAATCTTTCAGAAAGTCTCTTATTATTTTATGTTGTTCTGTAATCTATGCACCATACAAAATAATAAGATACCTTCTGAATCGCATACGATTCATTCTAAGATAAGACTTAGCACGGTAGGTTACCTCTCATTGAGGCTTTCCCCGTTTAACGGAGTTTTCGACTAGCATTTCTACTAGAAGGTGCTACATATTTAACACAAGTTCGACATCTTCACAGTTCCAATATCTTTTAAAGGATGTTGCTTATTTGCATTTGATTTAAACATTAAGTATGGATAACCAGACTCAAGTTGAATCATTGCGATCTTAATGAGCATATCACGCGCACTAATATCAAGTGGCTTCTTCTTCACATTCGGATTGCTCATTAGTTCATCATACATCTCGTCGATGTCTATATCATCTAAATGTTTTCCGTACTCTTTATATACCGTATAAGGTGCGAAAACATGGAATGGTTCGTTTTTCTCTGCAAGCTCAAAGAACTTACTTGGAACGATAATACCGATTGATAGAGACTGAATACGGCTCTTCTCATCGGCATTTATTTTTTTTGTATCAAGGAATTCAATAATATCCCAATGGAAAATGTTTAAATATACCGCACCGGCACCTTTTCGTTGACCCAACTGATTCGCATATGAAAACGAATCTTCAAGCAATTTCATAACTGGTACAACACCGCTTGCTGCGTTATCAATGCCTTTAATTTGCTCACCGCGTGCGCGTAGCTTAGAAAGATTTAAAGCAACTCCGCCACCAATTTTCGATAGCTGCATCGCTGTATTGATATTAAATCCAATCGAATTTAAGCTATCATCCATCTCTAACAAGAAACAAGACACCATTTCTCCTCTTCTGCTTCTTCCTGCATTCAAAAAGGTTGGTGTCGCTGGTTGGTAGTTTTGTTTTACAATCATGCTTGCAAATTGTTTTGCTTTATTAACATCGCCGCGTCCTAAGTATAATGACACAATTGATACACGATCTTCGTAGCTTTCTAAGTATTGTTTTTGATTATTTGTTTTTAATGCATAATCCTTATAAAACTTAGATGCCGCCATATAAGATTGGAACTCGAAGTTTTCACCGTATGCAACGTTGTATACTTCCTCTACTTCCTCCAACTTATACTCGTCCAGAACGTTGTAATAGTAATCGTGCTTATTCATATACTCGATTCGCTCTGCCACGCTATCAAAATGAACGGTATTCGCTCTCGCTTCTTCCATAAAGACTTCTAATGCTTCTTTATCTTTATGAAGCTGGTAGAAACCGTCTTGCATTTGCGTGATTTCATTATTCAGTTCAATGTGTCGCAATCTCCCGCACCCTTTCTTTAAAATATTCTACATCTTTATTTGTTCCAGATAACTCAAATTTTGATACAATAGGTACTTCGTATCTGGATGAGATTTTATCTGCACTTGCTCCGAACATATCTCCCCAGTTGCGATTGCCACTTGCAGATACGCCTTTTAAATTTGTATTATTGCGTTCTAAAAATTCTAAAACACGTTCCGGCACATTTCCAAAACCTGTTGTATACGTAATAAGAACAAAATCTTCGTCTAATACTAGATCGTCATTAATTTGAACGGCCGGCATATTTAATTTGTGGATGAAACGCTTCACGTTTCCTGTCATAGAATCATATGCAACTAACATTTCCGACCCTCCCCTTCTTTCTTTAATATCTAGATGTCGTTTCATGATTTCTCTATATATTGTATTATGTTTCAAAACAAGACACAAGATATATGTATAAATTCTTTCTTTTTTTAACTTTTACTTTTCGACATGACAAGTCCTTTTTTTCAATACAAAGACTATGAAACAACATTCTAAAACTCATGTCAATAAAGTGCTTTTCGAAAAAGTTGTCAACGAATTTAATCATATTTACAAAAATGTTATCAATATGTTTTGTCAAAAAACAGTAAATGCTGGAGAAATATATTTCTCCAGCATCACATAAAAAAGAACAGAATTTACGAGATAATCTGTTCGAAACCGGTTACACATTATTCAGATCACACAAGTAAGGACTTCTCTCTCTTGTGAATTAAACATTTATTAAATCGAGTACATATACTTTCTTTTTTGTTACACAATAAAACATATCATTATAATGAAAAGGACAATTATTATGGCACACCAATTTATTCGTTAGTGTGATGAGAATTTTAAAAAGACTGTACACAAAGCATCGCTCATTCGCAATGTTCAATACGTAAAATATCCTTTATAAATAAATGATGTAAATTTTCGTCTTTATCTTGCATTGTAAATACTGGCGCTTCTTCATCAAAATATACAACTATTCCCTCTACATATTGATTCATATGCTGAAATTTCACAGTTGCTCGAATGTGAATTTCTTGCTCATATGCTACTTTCAATTTTTCTATAACTTCTTCTGTACGTTTCTCAGGAAACATAACCATTCCTACGAATCGTTTTCCTGTACCATCTTTCCACATGTAGTCCCAGTGCGGTAAAATACTTTGTTTAAATTCTCCCATAATTCTCCTCTCCTTTTCCTTCTATTAAGAACGCGGTGTTTCTATATATGTATAAATAATTTTCCCGCCGTGCTGTGCATTCCCACTGAAATGTTTAAAATCTTCTCGATTTACTACAACCTCACGAAACGCATAAAATACATCCTTAGTTACAATATACTCTTCTATCTCTCCATTTTTCAGTTGATCTAAAATTGTATTTGCTAATTGTTTATCCATGTATTTCACCTCTCTGCAATATTTTATCCTATCTTCCACAAGTCGACAATGCTAAATTTCTTACATTCACAGCAAGTATCATATACTACCATAACGGTTCATCTATACTGAATCAATTCGATATTCAAGCTTATCCTATAAAATTCAAGAAATTGATGAATAACTGGTTGAAACTTTATTTTATGTTACAATAAGAATGACAACTAGGAGGGATACTATGATTCGGAAAGCAAAAAAGACAGATGCGAAGGCAATATCTCCTTTATTGTATAACGCTCTGCATGAAATTGCTGAAAAAATCACAGGTGGGAGAACAGGAACAGAAGTCTTGACAGGGCTTGAAACTTGGTTTTCAAAAAAAGAAAATCGACTTAGCTACGAGAACTGTTTCGTTGAAGAACAAGATGGACAAGCAATTGGAATCATCGTAGCCTATCATGGCAGCCATGCAAAACAACTAGATACTCCCATTGTAAAACACTTACGAAAAATCCATCAAGATTCATCTATTACGCTAGAAAAAGAAGCTGAGCTCGATGAATATTATATTGACACATTATCCGTTTCAAACACATATGGCGGACGAGGAATCGGCTCAAAATTGATTAAAGCAGCAGAAAATGATGCCTATGAAAAAGGCTATGAGAAAATTGCATTACTTGTAAATTTAGAAAACAATCGAGCTTTCTCTTTATATAAAAAACTTGGCTACCAAGAGGATAAAACGGTTATGCTTGTTGGAGAGCCATATGCTCATTTAGTGAAACCACTATATAAAAAAGCTTTCGTTTCTTAAAAAAAAGCACACGATTCTTTATTGTAATCGTGTGCCTTTATGTTAAATTGGTATTCAATATATTTCCATTCATCGCTTCATGAAATGTATATTCTGTACAACTCCATGGCTTCCCATAAAAAATAGGCGGACCAGACCATCCTCTAGCACGTAGCTCAGCCCCAATCATCGTATTAAAATAACTGTGCCCTATGAGCGCAATATGCCCATGTACTAACGCATATCCGACTAATGTATCAGCTGCTTGCTTCGCTCTTCCTTGTACTTCACGATAAGACTCAACACCTTTAGAATATCCAACCATCCATAATGTACGCCCAATAAATGTCCATACTTCCGGTTTGCACTTCACCCATTTCGGAACAAAGAAACTAGATGGTACTTCTGCCTCTCGAAAAAGGGAGCTTTGTATAAAAGAAAGAGAATTCGTTAATTCTGCCGCTGACTGTACCGCACGTTTTTGATTACTCGTTACAATAAGCTTCGCAGATTCGATTACTTCAACCGTCTCAATTGGTATGTCCATACTTTTTTTCATACCGTCTAAATCGTACTGCTCCATCCATTTGTGGAACGATGATACTGTCATTGATTCTGTAACATTGTTCAAGCGACCGTGACGAATAAAAGAAATTCGCATCTTCTCCACTCTCCATTCACCGCTCATCACCTATATTATTATGCACTTTTTCTTATTATCATCATACCATGGAGAAAGAGAAAGTCATACTTCCTTACATATCCGCACCGCTCTCATGAGTAACAGAAGCATGCATACCATCTAATCCATCAAAATATGTATCTGTTTCATGGATACGAATTATTTTTAATTGCTTATATGAAAATAAGAATAAAAGGATCATTATAAAACTTCCTACAATTTCAAACAACATTTTTACCGCCCCCAGTTTATTATACCCCTATATACTGATATAAGCACTTTTTTATCAATTCCCTCTCCTAAAATAGAAAAATACTTTATACATTTCTTATGAAAAATGACTATTTTTTGAAATTTTCTTATGGAAACATTTACAAACAGGGGAATATAGTTCAAAATAAAGGGAAATAAAAAAGAACAACATTGTTCTTTTTTTGGTAAAACTGTAACAAGGAGAGTTGCTTATGAAAACCGCAGAAACTGGAGATATTATCGAATTTAAAGGTGGAATGCAAGGCCGTGTTCAAAAAGTAAATAAAAACTCCGTTATTGTCGATATAACAATCATGGAGAATTTTAGAGAACTAGATATGGAACCTCTTACAGTTGTAAATCACAAAAACTATACAGTTATCAATCAACATGCATAATATAATAGAAAAAAAGGATCTGTATGTATCATACAGATCCTTTTTTCATTAACGATTATCGATTGTTTCAGGATATAAATCGTGATTCATCATGCGATATTCTGCCATTTTTTCATATTTTGTACCAGGACGACCATAGTTACAATATGGATCAATCGAGATACCACCACGTGGTGTGAATTTCCCCCACACTTCAATATAACGTGGATCCATTAATTTGATTAAATCATTCATAATGACATTCATACAATCTTCATGAAAATCTCCATGGTTACGGAAACTAAATAAATATAATTTTAATGATTTACTCTCCACCATTTTTTGCTCTGGAATATAACTAATATAGATCGTTGCAAAATCTGGTTGTCCTGTTTTTGGACATAAGCTTGTAAATTCAGGACAGTTGAACTTTACAAAATAATCACGGTTTGGATGATTATTATCAAATATCTCTAAAATTTCTGGGCTATATTCAAATAAATATTTTGTATTTTGGTTTCCAAGTAACGTTACATCTTTTAAATCTTCATCTAATCTTCCTGCCATTTTTCATACATCCCTTCAATTCGATTCCTTATACGCCTCGTTTATTTCCCCACACTAACGCGTGAAGCTGAGGTAATACTTTTGCGTCATTCATTTCTTTGCAATGAACAGCTTTTTCAATGAGCCATTCATATTTTTGTAGTAAATTCCTGATAAGCATTGCATCATCCACTGTTTTTGTATCATCATTTCCAACTTGTAAGAAAAACGGTACGTGCGGATAACGCTCATGCACTTTTATCGCATATTCAAAATCGTGATCATCAAATACAACGACTTTTAAGCTAAAATCTTTTCCTGCTAATCTTTCAATAACAGAATCCAGCATAATAAAATCAGTTTTCATCTGTGAGCTTGGTGGCTTTGGCGAAATTGTTATTTCGTCAATATGAAGCAACCATTCCTGCCATTTACTTCCTTGCGTCTCAATGGCGGTGCGAATTTGTTTTTCTTGTAATAAAGACAGAAAATCGTCTATATTTTTCAACAACACTGGATTCCCACCTGAAATCGTTACATGTGAAAAATTTTCCCCACCAATTTCTACAAGCTCACTCCATATCTCCTCGGGAGTCATTTGCCGAATTTGTTCTTTCGCTGATCCATCCCATGTAAAGGACGAATCGCACCACGCGCAACTATAGTCACAACCTGCTGTACGAATGAACATCGTCTTTTGTCCAACAACCATTCCTTCACCTTGAATGGTCGGCCCGAAAATTTCCAGAACAGGAATTTTACTCACCGATCATCCACTCCCGTCTTACTTCCGCATAACTTGTTGGTGTTTCAAATAGACGAACAAATTCAACCCGTGCTCCTTTATATTCATTTGCACGGTCTTCTTTTGTAAGTGCCTCTACCATCTTCTCATATATCCAAACGACCATATTTTCAGCTGTCGTATTCATCGCTGGTAATGTTTCATTTAAATAACGATGATCCAAATAAATTTCTATTTCATTTTTCCAAATTTCTTTTATATCTCCAAAGTCAATAGCAAGTCCAATCTCATTTACATATCCACTAATTCCAAAAACAACTTTGTATGTGTGACCATGTAAATTTTTACATTTCCCTTCATAACAGTGCAAATGATGCGCTGCATCAAATGTAAATTCCTTACTTACCATCACTCGTTTATTATGATATTTCAGTTGTTCACGTTGAATGTCCTTGTCCACTTTTTGTAAATTTTCTACAATGCGAAATCCAAAAAAATTTTGTTCCATTATGCGTTCGCTCCTTCGCGTTCTTGTAAATACGTATCTAAACCTGCTTTACGAAGTTTACAAGCTGGACATTCACCGCAGCCATCACCGATTATTCCGTTATAACATGTTAATGTTTTTTCTCTAACAAACTCAAATGCGCCAAGTTCGTCTGACAATTTCCATGTTTCTGCTTTATCAATCCACATAAGTGGTGTATGAATAACAAATGGATAATCCATAGATAAATTTAAAGTAACGTTTAACGATTTCACAAATACATCACGACAATCAGGGTAACCGCTAAAATCTGTTTCACATACGCCCGTTACAATATGACGTGCTCCAACTTGTTTTGCTAGCACAGCTGCAAATGATAAGAATAGTAAATTTCGTCCATCTACAAATGTTGATGGCAATTCACCTTCTTCATGTGTAATCTCCATATCCGTCCTCGTTAACGCATTTGGAGCAAGTTGATTTAATAGGCTCATGTCAAGTACTGTATGTTTAATTCCTAACTCTTTCGCAATATCAGCTGCACAGTCAATTTCTAACTTATGACGTTGATTATAATTAAATGTCACAGTTTCGACCTCTGCGAACTGCTGCATTGCCCAAAACAAACATGTTGTACTATCCTGGCCACCACTAAAAACGACAACTGCTTTTTCTTTTTTCATCTCACTCATTCTCCTTCTCTACTACGAATAAGAAGAAAGAACGTTCTTGAACTGTCACAATAAAAAAACAAAACAATACCTAAGGATATTGTTGTTTCCATAGTTTTTTATAGAGGGAGTTCGCGAACCTCTCCCATGTTATACATGGAATTTCTTCTTTCATTAACAACACATATTGTAACATACTGCACATATCCAGAAAAACATCTGATTTTTCTGTCTTTTTTTCAGGATTAAGATTCATTTTCTTGTATTTTAATAGTATGATTATACTTATATAAATCCATTTTGATTTTCCAACATATAAGTCGCTGCTATAAAGAACAAAAGGTGACCGCTACTTATTTTCTCTCTTTGTTTTCACTTTGCATGGGGCAGAAAGAAGGGCTGACTGCTTCTATGCATGGCCGGATGCTCTCTCACCTAAAAGGAAAGGTTTTATGTCGGTTTTTCAATTTGTACTTATATAACACCATACATATGAAAATAGGGAGGAGATAAACCTGAAACTCTTTATTATTTATCTCTTTTTAAACATATTATCCATCCTCGTTATGATGCTAATATACCACTCATTTTGGAATCAAAAAGGGAAACATTCACCTAAATTAAATTCAACCGTATTTATATTATTTTGCAGTGCTGCAACAATTCTTTGTATTTCTTTTGCAGCAAGGATGGATAATGGATTTCAATTTGATATGCGTCATATTGTATTAATTGTTAGTACATTAACAGGAGGTCCTATTGCGGGTGGATCGATTTTAGCTGTATTAAACATATACCGTTTTTTATTAGGAGGCATAGGAGTTTTTCCATCTATTATAGCTTCCATTTTCTTATATATTATTCTCCTTGCCACATACAGACTCTTTCAAAGAGGGAGCAATCATATAAAAGTAGTACTTGCTATTTTATATAGTTTTGTATACGTATTTAGCTGGATTCCTTTTTTCCTTGCTGAAGTTCCTAACAATGAATATTACCTCACTTATATTATTGTGTATGAATTATGTACCATCATTGGTACCATTCTTATTCTTTATTTACTAAACGTACTACAATTACAAATACGCCTACAAGAAGAACTGATTAACGCTGAAAAATTTCACCTAATCGGAGAAATGGCTGCCTCTATCTCTCATGAAGTTCGTAATCCTTTAACTTCAACGAAAGGTTTTTTACAACTCCTACAATCCGAAGAATGCTCTGAAGAAGATCGAAAATTATATACAGAAATTGCTATACGTGGTATTGAACAAGCAAATCACGTACTCACAGATTATCTAACATTTGCAAAACCAAGTATAGAAAAAGAACAAGTATTACAAATCGAAGATGAATTACTTCATGCTGTATCTCTCATTACTCCACTAGCTAATTTGACAAATGTTCGTATAACTTACACAAAGCAAAGCAATATCTTTTGTATTTCTGGAGAAAAACAAAAATTTAACCAATGCTTATTAAACATTTTAAAAAATTGTATTGAAGCCATGCCAAAAGGGGGAGATCTTATTCTCACATTAATACCGAGTCATACACAGATACAGTTGTCCATAAAAGATACTGGTATTGGCATGGATCTAGAACAACTAAAACGTCTTGGTTCTCCCTTCTATTCAACGAAAGAAAAAGGCACTGGACTTGGGATGATGGTCGTATTCAGCATCGTAAAAGCAATGGGTGGAAAAATCGATATTACAAGTGAAAAAGACATTGGTACAACCTTTCTATTAACTTTCCCACTCATACAAAAAACGTGATGAAATCATCACGTTTTTTCCGTTTCATCAACAAGTTCCGCAAAAGTCTTTACTTTCCCATGCGGTTTTTGATTTTCTTTTCGTGCCTTCCAACTACGCTCTTGCTCTTTCTTTTTGTGTGACATGCTTTCAACTCCTTCTATGTTCTCTTTATGTATTATTCCAAAATAAAAGATAAAAATATGCATCAATCCAGTTTCTTCATCCTCCACTAATAATTAGTCCTCATTAATTAGGATTTTATAAGTGGTTTATCCCCTACCCATCTTCTTTTTCTGCATCTTGAGGAGTGGATATTACTACCCTCGAAGAGCCGGGATAAATAAGAAGAAGCGGGATAATTACTACCTCGCTTCTTCTTATTTATTCAATATAGTTCCCATGTAAATGGGAATTTTTCTTTACCTTTGCAAAATCGCATATTTTGCTTCTTTTAACTGTGTAAGATGGCGTTGTTCATGTAAATCAAGGAATTGAATCCATTGATATAGATTAAGCTCCTGAAACACAGGATGTTTTAACGAATTTTCGAACAATTCTTTTTCGTCTATAATACTATGCAGCGTATGCAATAATTCTGCGCGTGAATGTTCGAGTAATTGAATTCCTTGTTGTTTTTTCATTAATGTTTCTGTTGGTTGCATTTGTTGAGGAGCTTCTCGTTTATATGTTCGATCAAGAGTAAGTTGGAGATCCTTGAGTGGAACTACTTTTCTGTCTTTTTTCTGTAAAGCATACACAAGGGATGAAGTGACAGATTGTTCAATTAGGTGTAGATGATGCATAATTTGAATGATACTCCATTTATCACGGCGCGGTTTTACATTCACTTCCGTATCATTTAACATCTCAATTTCTGATAATAGTGTGTTTCTTGTAGATTGTAACGATTGCAGCAAAGTTTCCAAACTAACATTCATATTAGATTGAAGCATAATTCTCCCCCCTCTTTTTTGGTAAAAAAGGGTGTTTCCAACTTAGAAACACCCTTTGAATAAATCTGAATTTTCTTATATTATCTCATTGTTTTATGAATGTGTCGATTACAAAATGTGAAAAAAACAAGGTTGATTTTTACAATTTTGTGTCATCCACTGCATGTAACCACGCTTGAATCTCAGTGATTACGCCTTGCACACACCCATCTGTAAATGGAGATGTCAAATTCGCAATTTCTACTAATTGTAAGAAGGATTGACTTCCACCCTTTTGACAAAGGTTCACATAGTCTTCCCACGCTTCTTGTCTATTGTCTCTTGCTCGCTTCCAAAATTGCAGTGCACAAATTTGAGCCAATGTATAATCAATATAGTAGAAAGGTGAGCTATAAATATGCCCTTGACGCTGCCAGAAACCACCGCGTTCTAAATAATCATTGTCTTCATAGTCTCGATGTGGTAAGTACTTTCTTTCAATATTACGCCATGCCGCTTTGCGATCCTCTGGAGATGCTTCCGGATTTTCATATACATAATGTTGATATTCATCAACAGATACACCGTATGGTAAAAATAGAAGTGCTGAACTTAAATGAGAGAAATAATATTTATCCGTATCTTCCTCAAAGAATAATTTCATCCATGGCCACGTGAAAAATTCCATACTCATAGAATGAATTTCACACGCTTCGTACGTTGGCCAATTGTACTCTGGAATTTCAAACTTCCGGCTCTCATATACTTGAAACGCATGACCTGCCTCGTGTGTTAACACATCAATATCACCTGATGTCCCATTAAAGTTCGAGAAAATAAACGGAGCTTTATAATTTTCAATGTATGTACAATAACCGCCACCAGCTTTTCCTTTTTTCGCAACTAAGTCTAATAATTCATTATCTAACATAAAGTTGAAAAACTCATCTGTTTCTTTTGATAATTCTTTATACATTGTCTTCCCATGATTAATAATCCACTCTGCATCTCCCTTTGGAGTCGGATTACCTGTTGCATATTCAAAATTCTCATCATAGTAAGCAAGCTTTTCTACACCAATGCGTGCTTGCTGCCTTTTTCGTAATTCTGTCGCAACTGGAACGATGTAATCTAGTACTTGTTTACGATAATTTGCAACCATTTCCGCATTATAATCTGTGCGATACATTCTTGCATATCCAAGTTCAACAAAGTTTTTAAAACCAAGTGTTTTCGCAATCTTCGTTCTTACTTTTACAAGTTCATCATAAATACGGTCTAACTCTTCTTCATGCTCTTCTAAAAAACCATAATAAGCTTCACTTGCTCTTTTACGCATATCTCTATCCGTATGTTGCATAAAAGGTCCAAGTTGTGATAATGTTCTCTCTTCTCCTTCAAAATCAATTTTTGCAGCCGCTAAAAGTTGTGTATATTGCGAAGATAATTTATTTTCTAATTGTAAATCTTTCACAACCTCATCTGAATATGTTTTTGAATCACATTCTGCTAAAGCAAATAATTGTTTCCCATAATAAGCCTCCAATTCATCACGAAACGGAGAATTCATCAATGCTTTATAATATTTCGTTACATAGCCTTGTACAATCGGAGAATACTCATCAAAAAAATCTTGTTCTTCCTTATAAAACGGATCCGTTGTATCAACAGAATGGCGGATATGACAAATATTTCCCATTGTACCAAAATCATTGCGAATCTCATTAATTACACCAATTACTTGCTTTTGCTCTTCTACCGTCTTTACATTCTCAAACTGTTCTAAAGCTACAGTGAATTTTTCTTGCAACTCTTCCGTATTTGGGCGTTTATATTCATAGTTCTTAAATGACATGAATATGCCTCCTCTCAATTATATGTATCCTTACTATAATTCCATTTCCTTTTCTGAATCTCCTTTTATTCTTCAACAGAATCCATTAGAAACTGTAACATTCCATCCATACTTCTTGTAGAACAGTGAATGAAATTACTATTCATTTTCTCCTTTTGTTTTCACTTGGCATGAGGCTGAAAAAGGATCTGACCGCTTCTACGCATGGCCGGTCGCTCTCTCCCATCAAAAAAGAAAGGTTTTCTATCACTTTTCATATTTCCCAACTTGTTTAAGCAAAGATAACAGCTCATTTTTCTCATCTTTTGTTAACATTCCAAAGGAATCCTGTATAACTTTTTCATGCTTTGGAAAAATAGAAGCGATGAAGGTCTCCCCTTCTCCTGTTAACTGTGCATATATAACACGGCGATCATTCGGGCATGGAATTCGTTTCACAAGCCCCTTTTTTTCTAACTTATCAACAACATACGTAATACTTCCACTTGCAATTAAAATACGCTCTCCAATTTGTTGAAGCGGCTGACTTCCTTTATGATATATCAATTCTAATACAGCAAACTCAGTTGGATTTAGTCCGTTACTTTGTATTGATTTATTTGTAGCATCCATAACAAAGCGGTGCACACGCGATAATGCAATAAACAATTTTAAAGATTGAGAAATCTCTTCCCTCTCATCATTCAACTTCATACGATTTCAACCCTTCACTTAAATTCACAAAAATCCGAGACAATCTACCAAATAAAAAGGTTTTCCATAAAGCAAAATAGCTATCAATGGTTCATCTTTGTCTCCGAATGATCGCTCAATCATTTCTCAGTTTTACTCTTTCACACATGCTAAGTACTAACTTTCACACATGAAATAAAAACATGACAATTTTAACACAGTTTATATATAATGATAATAAAAAAGGAGTAGCAATCTTGAATGGAAAATTACGAAGCATAACTTTTTATATACTGCTTGTTATATTACCGACACTGGGAATCGGTGCAACTTTCTATTCTTATCACACCTACCAAATGCAACAGGAAAACAAACAAGCTGCTCATACTGTTTTATTTTTATATAGGGACTACTTAGATCACCATATTGGCGAAGCAATTTCCGCCTTAGAGATGCTTGCTATGGTCGTAAATACAGAAACAGAAAATACAAACGGAATTCAGCAAATATTACACGATACCGATGAAAAAGACGAGCGTTTTTCCGGATTATATTATACAAATAAAAACGGCCTAATCACTGTAGCATCAAAAGGTTTAACAACACCAATTCATGTTGCAGATCGGTATTATATAGCAGAAGCTTTTAAATCAAAAAAAACAACTGTATCATCTGTCATTACAGATCGGGTTCTTGGACACCAAGCTATTATGATTGCCACACCCATTTTTACAAAACACAAACAAATTTCTGGTTTATTGTTGGCCAGTTTACGCTTTGATTATATATCGTCTGCTTTAAATGCTATTAAACCACAATATCATTTTGAAGTAACCGATGAGCATGATGTAGTCTTTTTAACAGATGATAATAGCGAACCAACTGGGCAACATACAAACAAAATTTCTACTCCACTACAAAAATTAAAATGGAAAGTTGCTGTTTCTCCATTACCTATTCATAAAACAACTTTATACAAAACCGTTGCGGTAGAATGTATGGTTACTTTATTTTTAATGACAATTTTATTTTTACTCGTTCAATATATTTTGCTGAAAAGACAAACAAGATTAGAGAGACAACAAAATGAAATACAAAAAATTGAATTAGTTGGTACTTTTGCAGCTAGTACAGCTCATGAAATCCGTAATCCACTTACTGGAATTAAAGGTCTTGTAACACTCTTAAAGGAAAAACATATACAAGAACAAGACCAATTTTATTTTTCTGTTATCGAACAAGAAATAAAACGTATCAATGAAATTGTTAGCGAATTTCTTATTCTTGGTAAACCAACAGCGATTATCGAAAAAAAGTATGATGTAAGGGATATTATCAAAGAGGTCTCATTAATTATTCGATCGGAAGCAAATTTACATAATATTATATTCACCTTGCAGTTACCAGACCATCCTGTTCATATCCGTTGTTCAAAAGATCATATGAAACAAGTGGTTTTAAATATTACAAAAAATGCAATTGAAGCTATGTCATCTGGTGATGTATTAACAATTCAGGTAACCAGTAATAAAGAGCACGCAAAATTACACATTGTTGACACAGGAAAAGGTATTCCAAAACATATTCAAAAACACCTCTTTCATCCGTTCTTTACCAGTAAAGACACCGGAACAGGTCTTGGTCTTGTCATATGCAAACGAATTATAGAAATGTATGATGGACAAATTGTGATTGATAGCACAGAAAATAAAGGAACCACAGTTCATATAAAGCTTCCATTAGATTCAGCATAATTATCCTTCTCTGCGGAGGGTAATTATGTTTATTTCATAAAAGCAGTCACAAACATTTTCCAAAAAGCACTTGTTTTTCCTTCATATTCCATTTGGGAAAAGGGTACCTTCATAAATGCGAACCATCTTGGTGTTTTTTGTTCTTTATATCGTTGATACTGTACAATAAGCTTGTCCAATTCTTGACTCACTTGAATTGTTTCAGTACTGTTTAATCCGTTTGTTAAACCTAAATGAATCATTTCTTCACGTTTCATATGAATATCACGCGAAAGTTTTTCCATTGTATACTCCCGTTTTGCTGTAAACATCCATATCCCCCTCATTATTCTTCCATACTCTCTACTTCATTTTCACTCCATACATTGAGGCTACAAATGTATATTGCAATCGAATTAGAATACTCAGAAATTTTAACATTTTCTCCCTGTAATTTACAAATCTTTATCCTCACTTTGAGAATTATTACAAATTATTCTATCTTTGTAAATACATTCGCAATAATAGACATTTTTTTCATATTATTTTTTCCAAACGACAAATAAACCCTTCTTTTACATTTTTTAATTTCCAGCACTTCGACATTTTTCTCGTTTAATTTATGTAAAAAACGCAAATCATAATTATAGATTTGCGTGTCCATCTTCACAAATACAGTACCTTATTTTATTAAAAAAGATAAATTTTCTATAAAGTGAAACCTTAATCAGTGCGAGCTTTCTTCATCCCCACTGATTATTAGCACTTACCAATCAGGATTTTAGTGCAGTTCATGCAAATTACATATCTAATTTGTTTTACTAACTAGAAATTTGATAAAACTTTATTTATAACAAATCACCCACTCAGAAAGGAACTTTTTATATGCGTAAACATATCATTATTTTTTTCATTTTATTATCTACTGTCATTTTTCCTTTTCAAACGTATGCCCATACAAATAAAGTTGCCATTGTAATCGACGACTTTGGAAATAATATGAAGGGAACTGAAAGGATGTTATCACTTCCCATTCCACTTACTGTAGCTGTTATGCCCTTTCTTCCATCTACAAAACAAGATGCAGTAGCTGCACATCAAAAAGGGCATGAAGTTATTATTCATATGCCAATGGAGCCTATTAAAGGAAAAAAAGAATGGCTTGGTCCTAAAGCTATTACAACTGATTTAAGTGATCATGAAATTGAAAGTCGGGTCGAACAAGCGATTCAAGAAGTACCACATGCAATTGGGATGAATAATCATATGGGTTCTAAAGTAACAGCTGATGAAAGAATTATGCGAATCATACTATCAGTATGTAAAAAACATGGCCTATTTTATTTAGATAGTAAAACAAATCCCAATAGCGTAGTACCAAAAATCGGAAAGGAATTAGAAGTTCCTATTGTAGAAAATCAATTATTCTTTGATGATGTTTATACATCATCTCATATTACAAAGCAAGCACAGTTACTTCTACAAAAAATTAAAGAAAAACCTGTCGTAGTAGCAATTGGTCATGTCGGCCCTCCTGGGGAAATTACTTCTCGTGTTATTGAGTCCACCATTCCTAAAGTACGTGAACATGCAGACTTTATTTTCTTATCCGACCTTGTCCTCTCACCACCACCTGTCTCCAAACAAAAATAGAGAGCAGCTATATGCTGCTCTCTATTTTTCATACTACTACCTTATATATAATCTACATGACTCACGCGAAATCCTTTTTTCTCTATTTTTGCAATTAATGATTCTAATGCTTTTTCACTTAAGTCATCTGTAATGTTCACAATAACACGACGAATATATTGATCACCATTGTCCAATGTAAATAATCCACCAATATGATAAGACCTGAGCAACGTTCCTAACTCCTTAATTGTCCCCTTACAATCTTGCGTTGCGATTGTTATTATATAACCACCCGTTTGCATCCCAAATGAATCTTCAATGACATCAAATATATTAGAATGTGTTAAAATGCCAACAAATTCATTGTACTCATTCAATACAGCTAAAAATGGAAGACGCCTAATTACATAAAAGGCTCGAAAAAAAGAATCCTTTTCAAAAATAAATGCAGATTTATCTTCCATAATATCTTTCACACATACATCTTCTAAACCCTCATTACATTTACGTTCTAAAATATCTACTTTATAAATGATCCCTTTAAATCTCTTCTCATCTTCTGCAAGTACAGGGATCGCTCTATATCCCTTCACGTTCATAATTTTTAACGCCTGTTCCCCCGAATCATTATCCTTACAAAATGTCACCTGTTGTTTCGGCAGAAAATGATATTTAACTCGCAAAATACGTTCCTCCTCACATGACGACATGTAATCTATATATAATAAGGAGACCCATATTTTATGAGTGAAATTATTTTTAAAACGCTTTCATTTATTAGTTTGCACGTAACGAATTGTTCTCTTTATATAACTGAACTCTTAGTTCCTTTAATCATCAATAATTTCACGTGATAATTCATTAAATACTCTAACCCCTCTAACCATTTTTTCGTCTCTTCTGGCGAGTTTCCCCATACAATCATTCCGTAATTATGAACAAGTATAGCACCGCCGCCTTCTATAAAATTAGGAACATGATTCTCTAATAAATCAGCAAACTTCTTTTCATTTTCTACAATCGGAATCGTAATCTCTGTAATTCCTTCTTTTCCAAAAACACGTTCTACAGTGCGTTTTTCAAATGTAACTGCTCCTTCTTTTCCATATAACTCTGATATTAAATGACTATCTACAGTTTGAACTTGCAAAATACACTCCGCATTACCTTTTTTATAAATATCTGCATGCATAAACGATTCAACTGCTGGTTTTTCATCATTTGCAAATACAGGCTCGCACATACTATTTACTACAATAAAATCCTCTTCTGCAAATAACCCTTTGTCTCTTCCTTCAATATTTACTAAAAATGTTAATGGTTCTTGTGATGTCCGCATAGATAAACTAATTTTTGTACCATAAAACCAATCACGGAGAGCCAATTCCATTTTTACATCTCTTAACTCTTTCCACTTCTTTAAAAAAAATAACATTTCGTCACCCCCATGAGAATATCACTGTAATGGTTTAGCCATTTCTATGTAAAAGAATTATTTTTTGATTATTCCAAAAATTTAATTGAATTATCACATGAGAATCTCTTTTTGTCAATACAATTTCTTCATCTACCTGAAAATTAGGCACATGTTACACAACAAAAAAAGCTCTTTCACAGAGCCTTTTTGTTCATCATTTGAAGCATCTCACTCTTCTCTTGCTCATTAATAATGCCGATCTTTTGTAATATATTTGTATACAATATAAGTTTATTATACAAGCGTTCCGACACCTTTTCCCCTTCTTTCCTCCAGTCAACTTTTTTTCTGTTGGTAAATTATATGAAGGGAACCGAAAAATGTGTCCATTTTTTTTGCACTGATACAAAACTTTTCAAAGTACCTCTCTTATCTACGTGTAAAATAATAAAACAGTAGGCCCTACAACTTTCGGATTGGAAACCTATATTTAACTAATCGTCCAGCGAATATTATTTTTTGTAATAAATTCTTCAAAACTATGCGGCATTTTTTTATCGCAAATTACGTGCCCCATATCAGAAAAACCGGCGATTCGATAATTTCCTTTTACCCCCATTTTTGTATGATCACATAAAATAAATGTCTTTTCCGCTAATTGAATCATCGCTTCTGATAACTTAGCTTTTTCCAATTCAAAACTCGAGATTCCAAAACTAGGTAACAAGCCATCAATTGAAATAAATGCCTTATGAAAATGAAACTGACGAATGACTTGCTGTGAAATAGATCCTGATACACGACAGTGTTTTGGCGATACCTTTCCTCCAATAAATAATACTTCACCATCAAACATTTTTTTATTTATAGAAGAAATTAATTGGGCTGCAACAGGAAATGAACTCGTCACAACAGTTAAGTTTTTCCGATGAACGAGATACGGGACCATTTGCAGGGGCGTGCTTCCATCATCGATAACAATGACATCTCCATCTTCTACAAAAGTTGCTGCTTTATAGCCAATTCTTTTCTTTTCCTCAATATATAGCATTTCTCTTTCTAGCATAGGGGGCTCTATCCCTGCTCCCGGAAGTTGAACCGCTCCCCCGTATACTTTCTTCAACTTTTTTTCCCGATCAAGCTCTTCTAAATATCTGCGAATGGTTTCTGTTGATACTGAAAATTCACTTGCTAGCTCTGAAACTTTCACTTTTCCCTTAAACTCTACTTTTTCAAGAATACTACGCTTTCTCTCTTCTCCAACAATAGACATAACTTCACCTCATTTTTCTCTCCCACTTACTTTTTCGGTTCTGCTTTTTGACCAAATTCTTTTTCCCAACGTTCTAAAATTTTATCGCGATTATCAGCCGCCCATTTAAAATCGTTATTTTTATATAACTTGTCTGTTGCATCTTTTGGGAAACCATCCGGAAGTTTATAATCATTTTTAATCGTCGCGAATCCATTTTTCTGGCTTTTTATCATCTTTAATTGCGGAAGTACATGATCTACACCTTTTGGAGAATATTCTTTTAACATTTCTTTCTTGTCTAAAGCCAGAAGACTAGAAGCCGCTGTTCCCCATACAACATCCGCTTGTGTATTTTTCCCTTCTGCTAACAATTTTGCTGTAATAACCCCAGTTGAATCACGAGCGATATTTAATTTCACATCTGCGTATTTCTTTTTAAAGGAATCAAGATAAATAGGTGCAAGCTCTTCTTCAATTGCTGTGTAAACTGTTAATAATCCAGACAATTTGTCATCTTTCACTTTCGCCCCCGCAGTTTCTTCTTTCTTGGCACCACACCCCATTAATAAAGAAAATACTCCCCCGGTTGCTACAGCTTTAAAGAATGTTTTTTCACTGTTTCTCTCTCCTTTTATTTTTCTTATGTACAACTTAAATATAAACATCAAGTGTAAAAGCAATATTAAACCAACATTAATCTTTTGTTTGTTGTTTGTTTTGGTGTAATACGTTGGTACTTCAATGTTTTTTCTATTTTTTCTTTTCTAGAAAGACAGGAAGTTTACAAATAATTAAAAAAAGATTAAAAATCCCACAAAAAAACGAGGCGTTTGTAAAAAACGCCTCATTTTTGCTTACCCTTTTTTGAATTACGATTTGCATATTTCGCTGGATTTTCATTTTCATACTCTACCGCAAATTCCGCATCCGGTAGACTTTCTTTTGGAGTTTTATTATGATTCATTGCCGCATGTTGTTTTACTTTTCGTTTTACCATCAATAATACCTTCCTTCCCTGTAATGACATCTTACTTTCTATATTAGTTTGAGAAAACTTTCAAAAATTATTGATGGGAAGTGTTAACAAGTACAAAGCAACGTATATAGGGAAACACTATATCTGAACAGGAAATTTATATTTCCTACTATAATAAAGAAGGAACGATTACTTTGAAGAAAAAACAACAAATTCATTCACCCATTTTAGATGAAACTTTGCCACATCAAATGAATTTCCCCTCCTTTAAAGGAACAGGAAAACAAATGCAACAGCCCTTTATTAATCAATACGATGTTGTAATTGGAGATAGTAAATACAATTCTAAAAATAGCCCACTTAACAATTGGAGTGATGAAGTTGATCCGGCCATTATGGCTGGCGAAGAATGGATTCATCCAACAAATGATATCGGATGGATTTCAGAAGAAAATCAAGAAGTGTTACGAAACAAAACAGACGGGGTTGAAGATTCATTTATGCACCCTCAATTTGGTATTAACGATTAAAAAACCATTCTACCTTTATAGGTAGAATGGTTTCATGTTATCCAATAATAATTCTCTCTTTGGGATATTTATAGCGAGGCGGTTGTTCCCTTCCACCACTTGCTAAAATAAATGTTAAAATACCAACACGACCAATAAACATAAGAACAATTAATACAAGTTTTCCAGCAGTTGTTAAATCAGAAGTGATACCTGTTGATAACCCAGTCGTTCCAAATGCAGAACATACTTCAACAATTAAACTCATAAATGGTGCATTTTCAGTCATCGATAAAATAAATAAAGCAGAAGCACATAATAAAATCCCCATAGTCATAACAACGGACGCTTTTAAAACGTCTTCCTCATGCAATTGCCGTTTAAAAACACGTACCGTTCTACCACCTTTTGCAAACGTATATAGGGAAAGAATATTCACAGCAAACGTCGTTGTACGTATTCCCCCTCCAACTGAACTTGGAGAAGCACCAATAAACATTAAAACACTCATAAATAAAAGCGTCGGCTGTGACAAGTCACGTATATCCATTGTCGCTAATCCACCACTTCTCGTTGTAACGGATTGAAACAACGTATAAAATACCGTTTCATGCCAGGATTTCCCTAACAAAAACTGATTTCGCTCCAATAAAAAAATAACGATTGTTCCCACAATAATAAGCGAGAAAAATGTCGTTGTTGTCAATTTTGTAAATAGTGAAAAACGAAACAATTGATGTTTTTCCTTACTCAAATACTGTTTTACTTCCATTAGCACAGGAAATCCAATTGCTCCTAAAATAATAAGAAGCATATGAATTATTTGTACAATATAGTCTTTCTGATATGGTATAAGCGACTGACCAGTTAAATCAAATCCACCATTGGTTGTTGCACTAACAGCGGCAAAAAAACCATGAAAATACGCTTCTTTCCAACTTGGGAAATAGAGTAAAAATCTTGTTCCTAATAGAAGCGCCCCAACCACTTCTATCGAAATAATCAAAATTAAAATAGACCGCATCAACTCAACAAGTCCTGATAAATTTCCTTGGTTATGATCTGCCATAATTAATCGTCTTCGCTGCAAACCTATTTTCTTACCTGTTATCATCCAAACAAATGTACCAAGTGCCATAATTCCTAAACCGCCTAATTGTAATACGAGCGCTAAAATCATAATACCTGCCGTATTTAACGTATCTGGAATAGAAACCACTGAAAGCCCCGTAACACTAACAGCGCTAACAGATATAAATAACGCATCTATAAAAGTCCATTTTACACCTGGCTTAATGACAAATGGTAAACTTAATAAAATTACAGAAACAATTACTGCCATGAAATAAAATAAAACAATAAGCTGTACCGGACGCAATTTTCGCAAAAATTTCTTTATATCTCTCATCCCATCACTTCGCTACCTTTTTTCTATCGATTAAACAAAGAAAAATCATCATTTTCTTTATTTGTAAATAACTGCTGAAATAGTTTTGCAAATACCATTCCATATACAGTTCCATTTCCCCCATACGGTAATGCATAATACAAATTAGAGACTTTATCATCTTTTTTACAAATAGGAAGACCATCATGACTTCCGCCAAATGCAGCAGCCCAATAATATTCAGCTCTAACATTTGAAATATTCGGAAACATCTCTTGTATAATTTTAGTTAGCAATTCTCGTTTATGCAATAACTTTGTATCACCAAATTTCTGAAGTTGCATCGCTTCATCTAATCCGCCTACAATAATTCTGTTTTTGTACGTACGAAAATACAAATACGGCCGAGCAGTTTCCCAAATTAATGATTGTTCGTGCCACCCATTAAAATGCTCTTGCTCATTTGTAACAATAGCATAAGAGGTTTCTACCGTTGTATTTGCTTCTTTTTTCCCAAATAGTGTTTCATATCCTGTAGCCATAATCACTGCTTTCGCTACAATTTTCTTACCTATTTTTGTGTAAGAAACCAAATCTTTTTGAACAGGCTTAATATGCACAACCTCTGTATTTTCAAAAATAGAAGCACCTAGCTGGTTTGCTTTATGTATAAGACCATGAGCTAACATATACGGGTTCACTTCTGCATCCCCTCGTGTATATAATGCTGCCGGTTTTGTAAATGAATATCGTTTCTTAATATCAGATTCTGTAAAATACTCAACAGGAAATCCGTAACGTTGTAATGTACGATACTCTTCTTGAAGGAATGAAATATCTTCATTTTGACTTGCATAATATAAGCTTCTTCTCGGAATAAAACAAGGATCAATATCTAACATTGGAACAACCTGTTCCAATGTTCGCAGTGCCTCGTAACAAAGCTGATAAGCTCGCACCCCTTTTGCTTCCCCAAATGTATGAATCAAAGATGTCAATGACTTATCATGAACAAATTGTAGTAATCCTGTATTAGCAGCTGTGCTTCCGTGTGCAATTTTTCGTTTATCAATCAACGTGACACTCATTCCTAATTTTGTTAAAAAATATGCAATTTGAGCGCCTGATTCTCCACTTCCAACAATAAGCACATCACATATCATATCATTTTCTAATATCGGATAACAAGGCATACAAGCTTCTTCATTCCAGTATAACTTTCCTAATGCTAATTTCATAACTACTCTCCTACAATTGAATTTCCTACCTTTTATTTTTTGTTACTTTACATAAAAAAATCCAGCTAGCCTGTGCTAGCTGGATTTTCCATTTCATTCGTATGAACAAAAAAGATATTTGTTCAAGCCATATTAATCACTTTTTCACTTCAATTAGAGCGTTCCTCAAGCCAATTTCCAACTGTAGGATACGTTTGTTTTACAGCCGTTCCACCGTATACAACTGACATATGTCCTGTCGGCAAGCACACATACTGTTTGTCTGTACTAGAAATATGATCTAAGAGCGCCTCTACTTGACATGGCAATGCAATATGATCACGTTTTGCAGAAATATTTAAGACATTTGCCTTAATGTTTTCAAGTTTTACTTTTTGACCTCGAATCACGAGCTCACCTTTAACCAATTTATTATTTTGATAAAAATCGCGAATCCATTGTCGATACGATTCACCTGGGAATGGGATACCATCTCCAACCCATTTTTGAATTAGCTTCCAGCTTTCAACAAAGCGCTCATTTTCTGAGCGGTCAAGTAAAGCAACATACGGACCAACAAAGTTTGTAACTGGCTTTAACATTTTATTTCCGAAATCAATCATTTCCGGCGGTATATTTCCAAATGTATCAACTGCTTTGTCTAAGTTAAAATACTTTTCATCTAATAATGGACCATATAATCCTGTTTCAGAGAAATCAAATGGACTTGTCATAAAAATTAAATTTCGAATCGGCATATGTGGATGAAGTGCCGCATAAATGGATGTTAGCGTACCACCCATACAATATCCGAGTAGAGATACCTCGTCCGCTTTTGCAGTTCGCATTACTTTTTTAACTGCTTTTGCAATATAGTCGAACACAAAATCATCAAACTTTAAATGACTATCTTCTAAACCGAATGTGCCCCAATCAAGCATATACACATCAAAACCACGATCTACTAAATATTCCACCAAACTATTTCCTGGTGTCAAATCCATAATATATGGTTTATTAATTAGCGCATAGATCAATAAAATGGGAACTGAATGTGTTTTTTCCTGCTTTGGAATGTAACGATACAGCTTCGTTTTATTTTTCGTCCAAATGACCTCTTTTGGAGTTAAACCAACTTGTGGCTCTGGTTCACGTAGTAAAACTTCACTCGCTCTTTTAAAACGACGGTATGCTTTTCGATATTCTTCTGGGTATAGTTCCAATTGCTTTTCCCATTCTGTTACGAATGTAGTCATTTTCCTATCTCCTTTTTAATTGATTTCCTTCTTCAAGAAAGAAGTGCACTCCTGCTATGGATATGCACTTTCTCTTTGCTTCATTACATATATAATCCGCCGTTAATATTTAACTGTTGACCAGTGATATACGCTCCATCACGGCACAAGTATACAACACCTTTTGCAATTTCATCCGCTTGTCCGAAACGTTTCTTTGGAATCTTAGAAACGATTTTTTGACGAACATCTTCCGGCACTTCTGCTACCATTTCTGTATCAATGAATCCTGGGCAAATCGCATTCACTGTTACATTTGTTTTCGCAAGTTCTAGCGCTAATGACTTTGTAAATCCTAACATACCAGCTTTTGCTGCTGAATAGTTTGTTTGTCCAAATCCACCAGCTTGTCCAATAATAGAAGAAATGCTAATGATTCTACCCTCTTCTGATTCTGTTATGTAAGGAAGTGCCGCACTCGTTGTATTAAATATACTACTTAAGTTTACATCGATTACGCGATCCCAATCTTCACGGTTTAATTTTTTGAAAGTACGGTCTCTTGTAATACCAGCATTATTTACAAGAATATCTACCTTACCAAAATGATTCACAGCTTCATCTACAAGGCGCTTCGCATCTTCTAGCTTAGAAACATCTGCCTGAACTGCATATACATCATGACCTTCTGTTCCTAATTCATTCGCTAGATTTTCAGCCGCTTCTTTACTGCTATTATAGTTAATAACAACCTTTGCGCCCTCTTTTGCTAATGCTACTGTAATCGCTTTACCAATCCCTTTTGCCCCACCTGTTACGATTGCTACTTTACCATTTAATTGAACCATTTCTATTCCCCCTTTATTGAACTTGTTAGATATAAGAATGCATCACCCTGATACATATTTTAAAACGATATTCTACATACAAACTATTTTCAGCTGTTCATACCATTCGTAAAAGAGGTTCTCCCTTTCCCTTTTTGAACGTATAAACAACACTTCTTAACTACTTTTTATTCTCTGGTTTCAGAGGCGCTTTCGCCACTTCTTTCGCTGGTTCCTGTAATTTTGCTAACACTTCATTTTGTTTTTCAAGTAATTCTAAAATCTTATCCACTTTATCTTCTAATGTACGAATATCTTGTTTCACTTTTATTACATCACGTTTTAGCGTAGGAGATTGTCCTAAAGAATCTGCTTTTTCTTCCAAAAACTCTTCGATGTTATCAACTTTATTTTCTAAGTTAATAACAAGCGTAGCCACTCTTGCGATATCGTCTTGGGTTGGCATGTTCATTTTTTCTAAATAACCTTTTGTTGCATCATTCAACATCTTCTGATAAAACAAATTCAAATCTAGAACGCTTCCCATCCAAGCAGAATACTCTTCTGTTTTGATTGTTTCATTGAGCGCTTTTCCCCAAAATGTTTCGGTCTGTTCATAAGCTTCTTTCCATGCTTGTAGTGGATCGAATTTTTGATCAATCACTTCTCCTACACTCCTTCATTCGTTTTTGAAACAATTCAACCTATTCACTATTTTCCAATATTATGAATAAAACTTCAAGTCTGTATTTTGTTTTTTTCTATATTCCAACAAATGTATTGACATAGAAAACAGATAGGTGTAAATTGCACTTATAAGCAAAAAATTCCATCTAACTGATTCATGAGGTGATGCACAATCATGCTACATAATGAACCAGAACAACAAGAAAGTTTGGAAACAAACCAAGCGAAACAACCAAACTCCATGCCAAAAAACTTCTTAGTTCCCTTCTTACTTCTCTGTCTAAAAGACTGGAGTCTTCACGGTTACAAACTCATTCAAATGCTAATGGATATTGGCTTTTCTTCCGTTGACCAAGGTAATGTTTATAGAACCTTGCGCAAGTTAGAAAAAGAAAACCTCATATCTTCCACTTGGGATACAAGTGAAGGAGGGCCAGCAAAGCGAATTTATTCTTTAACAGAATATGGAGAGCAATATTTAGCAACATGCGCGACCTCTTTTGAACATTATCAAAATATGTTGCGAACATTCTTCACGTTATACACCAATGCATTCTTTCCATTTTCTACTTCTCCAGAAAAGGATGAAAAAAAATCTTCATCTTCACCTGGTGGTACAGCAGAATAATCTGCGTTCACAATATGCAAAAAAATATTTGGAGGTCAAACCATGGAAACTAAACCATACGAACTGGTCGATGCATTTTGGAAAAATTGGTCACATTCTCTTTCCCTTTTCTCTTCAGCAGGGAAACAATTGGAGCAACTTACTTTAGAAACTTTAAAACAACAGCAGGATGCTTTGCATAAATTAACAGCAGGAGTAGATGAACTCGAAAAAGAACTACAACAATTCACTACTCAATTTAATAGTCAATATACAGAATACGTGAAGCAATTCACAGGCAACTCCTTAAATGAACAAATTAACGAATGGCAAGAAAAATGGAACGAACTCTCTAATCATCTTCATCAACTTACTGTGTCTCCAACAAAAACATCTTTGACAATTCTTACTCAAACGAGCGGCCAGTTTGAAGAAACAACAAAACAATTCATTGAACAACAACAACTTCAACGTGACGAGGTTCAAAAACAATTAGAAGGTTTTTTGGAAGAATTCAAATCTACACAACTGGAACTCGTAAAAAAGTTCGAGGAAAACTCAAAAAATCTATTTACTTCCATCAAGTAAGGAAAATGTGGCAGCTTACCGCAGAACAAACTAGACTCTTTCTTCCTCCCATTACATCAAGATGGCTTACATTTTTCGATATGGAAAAGAAGGAGGAAAACATGAATCTATTTCAAGAAGCGCAGTCTGTTCAAGAGCTTCATTATGATGAGATTCAAGTTGGCGATCAAGCATCCTTAACAAAAACGATTACCAATGAAGATATTATCACTTTTGCAAAACTGACCGGGGATGTGAATCCAATTCATATTCTGGACTCTTTTGCAAAAACAACAATGTTTAAAGAAAGAATTGCACATGGTATGCTTGTTTCAGGATTTATTTCGACCATTCTCGGAACAAAATTACCAGGAAAAAACACAATTTATTTATCACAAAATGTATCATTTCGTGCACCTGTAAAAATTGGTGATACCTTACGCGTAGTCGCAGAAGTTATCAAAAAACGTGATGATAAAAAAATTATTACGTTGCAAACAAATGTATATAATCAATGGAATGATATAGTTGTCGAAGGTACAGCAACAATAATGAAAAAAGAGTAGCATGTGTGCTACTCTTTTTTCGTATCCAATAACTTCTAATCTCACCGATTACTTCCGTGTATGACCAAACATATAACACATACACTAACGATACCAGTTTATACAGTGAGCTTGTATCAGCAAAACATTCCTTTACTGCTCATTAAAAACAAATAAACTGGAATATAAATTAGGATGTGTTATCAATGGTAAAAACAAATAAATTACTTGTTCCTGGTGCTGAGCAAGCCCTAGAACAATTTAAATATGAAATTGCACAAGAGTTTGGTGTAAGCTTAGGTTCGAATACAGCATCTCGTTCTAACGGATCTGTCGGTGGCGAAGTAACAAAACGTCTCGTTTCCTTAGCACAACAACAATTACGTGGATAATTCTATAAATAATTGATTCAGGGGCAGATATATTCTGCCTCTTTTCCTTTTCAACATACATTGTAATTCTTTTTGACATACTACAAAGAGCACGCCGAAAGGAAAGGTATATAATATGAAACGGATTAATATTAAAATGAGTCCTCCTCGTGTACTTACGTTATCTTTTATTGCACTATCCATTATCGGAACATGCCTATTAAAACTGCCTATCTCCACTACAACTTCAATTTCTTGGCTAGATGCATTATTTACAACTGTTTCTGCATTTACAGTTACAGGGCTCGGCGTTGTTGACACCGGAAAAGTGTTCACCCTATTTGGGCAACTTGTTATTTTAACACTCATACAAGTTGGCGGTCTCGGCATTATGAGCTTTGCTATATTAATCGCGATTATGCTCGGGAGAAAAATCGGTCTCCAAAATCGAATTTTACTACAGCAAGCATTAAATCAAACAAATATCGGCGGAGTGATTCGTCTCGCAAAATCATTATTTCTATTTTCTTTTACCATTGAATGTTTCGCTACTCTTCTTCTTGCTTTTGAATGGGTTCCAAAATACGGTGTTTCTAACGGACTATATTATAGTTTTTTTCATGCCATTTCAGCATTTAACAACGCCGGGTTTTCCATTTGGACTGATAATTTAATGTCACAATCTCATAGTATACTCGTCAACATAGTCATTTCTTCTCTCATTATTTTAGGCGGAATTGGTTTCACAGTCATAGTGGATATAAAAAGAAAACGCAACTTTAAGAACCTTACATTACACTCTAAACTTATGCTCTCATCTACTCTTATTGTAAATATTGCTGCTACAATTTTAATTTTTATATTTGAATTCCATAATCCAATTTCTATGAAAGGATTTACACCGTTTGAAGAAGGACTAGCAGCCTATTTCCAAGCTGTTTCCACACGTACAGCTGGCTTTAATACTGTAGACATGGCACAATTAACAAAACCATCCCTTTTACTAATGATGTTGCTCATGTTCATTGGAGCTGGTAGTGCTTCAACAGGTGGCGGCATTAAATTAACAACTTTTTTAATTATGCTACTCGGGGTTCTTAAATTTTTACAAGAGCAAGATGACATTGTTATCTTTAAAAAATCAATAAAAGATGGTTTGATTGTAAAATCACTTGCCATTGTAGTCATTTCAATCTCATTTATTTTTTTCGCCATATTAATTTTAAGTATCACCGAACAAGTCCCCCTCTTAATGAGTGCCTTTGAAGTATTTTCGGCATTTGGGACTGTTGGTCTCAGTATGGGACTTACCTCAAAATTGACAATAATCGGAAAGATAACCATTATATTTATGATGTTTTTTGGAAAAATGGGTCCTTTAACATTAGCATTTTCTTTTGCACATAAAAAACAAAGAAAGATAAAATATCCAAACGAAGACATTTTAACAGGTTGACAAACATTTACATTATCCATATAATGAAAATACAATAGCATATTTCCAAAGGGGAGTAGCGTCCAAGAATATATTCTTGGAAACAAAGTCGTCATTACGTAGAACTCAGTTCTTCCGGCTTTGTTGGCATTTTCATTACATATGTCTAGCAAGACCTTTGCCTATCAACGGCAGAGGTCTTTTTTGTATTCTTTTCCAATTCCTCCCATCGTTGATAGGTTGGAGTATGGGGAAACTAAACAGTGGGGAAACCTCTTCACTTGTTTAGGATTTATACAATTGAGAGGAGAATGTACATGGATGTATCATTATTATTGGAGTATGGTTGGGTATTATTAATTTTAGTTGCACTAGAAGGAATTTTAGCAGCTGATAACGCGCTAGTTCTTGCTATCATGGTCAAACATTTACCAGAAGAAAAAAGAAAAAAAGCATTGTTTTATGGATTAGCAGGAGCTTTCGTGTTCCGCTTCGGATCATTGTTTATGATCTCTTTCTTAGTCGACGTATGGCAAGTGCAAGCACTGGGGGCGATTTACTTAATGTTTATCGCTGGTAACCATTTATTCAAAACATATGTTAAAAAGAATACACATGAAGAAACTGAAGAGAAAGAAACAAAGAAAAAACAAGAAAACTTTTGGTGGACAGTATTTAAAGTTGAAGTTGCCGACATTGCGTTTGCCGTTGATTCCATTTTAGCAGCTGTTGCATTAGCGATGACTTTACCAAAAACAGGCCTTGGTACAATTGGTAGTCTTGATACAGGACAATTTCTTGTTATTTTTGCAGGCGGGCTCATTGGTTTAATCATTATGCGATTTGCTGCATCTGCTTTCGTACAACTATTAAAACGCAAACCAGGTTTAGAAACTGCCGCTTTCTTAATTGTTGGTTGGGTTGGTGTTAAATTAGCTGTTTATACATTGGCTCATCCTGCTTTAGGCGTTATTCCACACAGTTTCCCAGAATCAGCACCATGGAAAATTGGATTTTGGATTGTACTAATTGGAATTGCAATGGGTGGTTGGTTCTTATCTAAAGATACAAGTGTCCAAAATACACAAAAGAATTTGGATGAAAAAGCGCTGTAACAACAGCGTTTTTTCATTTACCTCACTCTAAATAGTCCCCCTTCCAAAATAGATAGATGGAGGATAACTAATCCATTTGCCATCCTTGAAAGATAACGCCCCAATGATAGAAGTTTCATTTTATTACATAAAAAGTTTCCATTTCCCTCTATTTTTACAAACATATGATATCATACCACAATTTGTTAACGCTTTCATTTAGAAGGTATGTCCTTTTTGTGAAACATTGCACAAACTTATTGAAACTAAGAGTAAATACGTGTACCTTATTTATATAAAGAGTACTTACAGACAATGTACTAAAGGAGCGTATTACTTATGCTAGAACAAGGATTAGCTTACGTTGTACAACTTGCGCAGAAAAAGAAACAAATGTTGGATGCAAATCCAATGCAATATTTCATTCGCGCTGCACTAGCTGGCATCTATATTGGTTTTACTATTGTACTATGTTTTAAATTAGGAAATTTTTTCAATGTTGTAAATTCACCCGCAACATATTTAGCATCTTCTATGTTTTTTGGAATTGCACTCATATTAATTATATATGGTGGAGCTGAATTATTCACAGGAAATACAATGTATTTTACAGTCGCAACTCTGCGAAAAGAAACAACAATTGGCGATACACTTCGTAACTGGGTTGCTTGTTATGCAGGTAACTTAGCAGGTGCAGTATTTTTTGCATTGTTATTTTATGCAACTGGTATTTTCCAATCAATCGATCATAAACATTTAATGAATATAGTCGTTGCAGGAAAAATGGGAACACCTACAATGCAATTATTTTTCAAAGCGATTTTATGTAACTGGCTTGTGTGCCTTGCATGTTTCCTTCCTTCTCAAGTAAAAGGAGATACAGCAAAAATACTTATGATGATGTTTCTTGTCTTTACTTTCTTCTTATCCGGTTATGAACATAGTATTGCAAACTTATCATTATTTGCACTATCTTTAGTATCACCACATCCTGATACAGTTTCTTTCGCTGGTGCTATCCATAACCTAATTCCGGTTACAATTGGCAACATTATCGGCGGATCCGTATTCGTTGGGATGGTATATCATTATTTAACTCAAAAAAATCCAGAACCTAAAGCGGCAGAAGATAACCTAGAAGCAGTTCAACAAGAAGAAATCATCCCTTTACAAGCACAGATGAAACACTAAAAAAGTTCCAAGGATCCCCTTGGAGCTTTTTAACTTCCAGTGCATTTCACCTGTATATTTGAGGAAATCTCTCTCGTTTCTTTTCCTTTATTTATCCGCTCTAACATGTACTGCATACCAATTGAATCATTTGTATGTAAATGAATTTCCTGTACATAAAGGCCTTCCGTACAAAAAACTTCTAAAAAATCCAAACCATTTTTCTGACGCCATCCCATATTATAATCGAGCGATATAATATCTACATCAGAATTGCGCAAAAAATTTAAAGCAGTTTCGACTGTTGTCGCTAAGACATAACCGAAGGGGCAAGGTCTTTGATCATCCATATACACTTTCATTTTCTACTTCTCCTTTATCCCGCTATTTGCGGACAGTAATACCTCCACTGATTACAGTTTCACTTTATTCCAGATATATCATAGCCAAATAACATATTGTTCCAAGTGCAATAAACGATCCGAATGGCAATGGTTGTCTTGATGTAATACGCTTGAGTAACATACCAATTCCAAAGAAACAAAGACTCAAACTAGAAGCACAACAAAGCACAATAAAAATTGCTTTCGCCCCTATTATAAATCCAAGTAGCGAAAGTAATTTCACATCACCTCCTCCAAGTCCATTCGGAAATAGAATTTGAACGAGATATAACACAATAAATATCGTTCCTCCACCAATCAAGCCCTCCCACCAAGGAACGAGTGAAATAAAAATATGTTCTAGTACAAATAAACAAGCAAAAGAGAATAAAATTACATCCGGGATTAACATATAGAACAAATCTGTCATTGTAATAATAATGAGTAAAGAAAGTAACGTCCATATAAGAATTAGTTCTTTATCCATTCCAATCACATACGTAAAAAAAAGAAATGCTCCCCCTGTTATCACCTCAAACAATGTATAAATAAAGGGTACTTTCATTTTACAATGAATGCAGCGACCTCTTTGTAAACAAAAAGAAATAATTGGAATAAGCTCTTTTGACCTTAGCGTATGACGACAATAGTCACAATAAGAACGAGGAGCAATAATAGATTGTCCAATAGGAATGCGTACTGCTACAACCGTATAAAAAGAACCTAGCACCGTCCCTATTAAAAAAGCATATAAATAAAATATCACACCATCCTCTCCTTCCCCAAAAAAATATAGCAAAAAGAGAGCGACACTTCCATTTCGCATTATCTTTGTTCTAATAAAAAAGCAGGCCATTTCTTGGCCTGCTTTTCCCCATTTTACACTACAAAATAATATGCTTTTAATGGTCCATGTACACCTACAACAAGATTCATTTCAATATCAGCTGAGTTACTTGGACCTGTAATAAAGTTAATACAAGATGCAACTTCTTCTCCATTCTCTACACGCGTATTCATATCATAAACCGCTTGTGTAATACGTGGTACAATTGTTTCACGTGGAATGATTGCAAAATAAATCGTAGGCAAGAAGTGTAAAGAACGACCTTGTCCTTTATGACTTTGCACGACAATTGTACCGGATTCTGCTAATGTGTAATCACTAAAAGCAATACCGATATTTGCTTTTTCAGCCAAGCGAATATTTTCTTCTTTTTTCTCTGGATCCCAAGTGTTTACTTCAACATTTTCGTTCGGAAGTTCTGTAGAAAATAGAGCATTCAAACCGTACGTATCAAAACGTTCGTCCCCCGATAATAAAATAGGACCGCCGCCGTTTTCAGTAATTATTTTGCGAACTACTGCACTCAGTTCATCCTTTGTTGTTTCAATTACAGTCGTATGAATGTTGGTACATTGTTTTTTGAATACTGCTAACAATTCTTCCTCTGAATAATCTTTCAACGTTTCTACGTTTACATTATTCTTCCATACCGGACGCTGTACTCCTTCTGTTTTACGCGCACGCCCAAGTTCTTTCGCAATGTTGTCTAAAAAGGAATCACGGTTTTGAATTGTCCCTGTCATCAGTCATTCCCGCCTTTCTTATGATCTTTATACCAATCACGGAATCTTTCTTTACTTGGAGCTGGGAACTCGCGAATATCCGTCCAGTTTTTCAGCGGTCCTACACCTTTCGTTACACGATTACCAGACGTAAATGGACTCATAGCAGCCGGAGCAATTTTAGATCCCATTTTGTATAAAGATGCGGAAGACGCACCCATACTAAACATCTTCATTGCTAATTTTTCTGCAAGTGGCGCTCGCCCTTCTTGCTCAACAATGACTTGGCGATGTTTTAATAACAAGTCATGCAATGGAATTTTTACCGGACAAGCTTCTGTACACGCTCCGCATAAACTAGAAGCATACGGAAGCTCTTTATAATCATCATATCCACCTAAAAGTGGTGTTAATACTGCCCCAATTGGACCAGAATAGATGGATCCATAAGAGTGACCACCAACATGACGATATACAGGACATACGTTTACACAAGCTGCACAGCGAATACATTGCAATACTTGACGGAATTCAGAACCTAAAATTGTAGAACGTCCATTATCAACAACAACTAAATGGAATTCTTCTGGTCCGTCTACTTCCTCTTCCTGAATTGGTCCTGCTACCGTTACATAACTCGTTAATTTTTGACCAACCGCACTACGGCACAGTAAACCAACAAGAACATCTAGTTCTTCCATAGTTGGAACCATACGTTCCATACCCATTACCGCGATTTGTGTTTTGGGAATAGACATAACAAGGTCAGCATTTCCTTCGTTTGTTACTAGACAAAGAGAGCCTGTATTTGCAACTGCAAAGTTACATCCCGTTACCCCAATTTCAGCATCCATAAATTTTTCACGAAGTTGTTTACGAACAAACTTTGTCATTTCATATGGATCATCAGAATTTTCATACCCAAGCTTTTCTTTAAACACATCACGAATTTGCGTTCTGTTTTTATGAAGTGCTGGTGCAATGATATGAGATGGTGGATCATTATCTACTTGTAAAATGTACTCACCTAAGTCACTCTCTAATACTTCACAGCCAATTTCTTCAAGTGCATGGTTCATGCTAATTTCTTCCGTTACCATCGACTTTGATTTTACAACTTTTTTTGCTTGCTTCTTCTTCGCTACCTCTTGAATATACTGTGCTGCTTCTTCTTTCGTTTTTGCAAAGAAAACATGCCCGCCTCTTTTAGATACATTTTCACTCAGTTGCATTAAATAGTAGTCTAAGTTTTCTAACGTATGCTGACGAATTTGTTCACCAAGTTCACGCCATTCTTCCCAGTTTCCTAATTCATCGGCTGCTTTTAAGCGATTTGTATATAAACGCGTTTGTGCAGAAGATACTGCCCCGCGCATAAATGAATCTTGAATTCCATCGCCAACGCGATCATTAAATTTTTTCTCACTGATTTTCATAGACATAGCTTATGTTCCCCCTTCATGAGCGACTATTCAATACCTCAGCAATATGCATTACTTTTACTTCTTTACCTAAGCGCTCAATACGTCCGCCAATGTTTAACAAACACCCACAGTCAGCACCAATTAAATAATCAGCACCTGTTTCCATCACACTATCCACTTTCTCATCTACCATTTGTTCAGAGATTGGTGTCATTTTAACTGAAAACGTTCCCCCAAAACCACAACAATTTTGTGCGTTTGGTAGTTCTTTTACAGTTAGCCCTTTTACATTTGATAGTAAAATTCCTGGAGCTTCTTTTACTCCTAGCAAACGTGTCATATGACAAGATTTGTGAACAGTCGCTGTTCCTTCTAAGTGCGCACCAACATCTGTAACTTTTAACACATCAACAATAAATTGTGTTAATTCATATGTTTTATCTGCCACTTTTTGTGCACGAGGTGCCCATTTTGGATCATCTTTAAAAACGTGTGGATACTCATGAAACATTGTCGCACAAGAACCAGATGGTGTAACGATATATTCTGCGTCTTCGAAAGTTTCAATCATATGCTTCATTGCTTCTTTTGCTGCTTCTACATGACCGCTGTTATATGCTGGTTGTCCACAGCAAACTTGAGCTTCTGGAAATTCAATTTCACACCCTAAATGCTCCAACAATTCAACCGTTGCTTTACCAACATTTGTTTCAAACATATCGACTAAGCAAGTAACAAACAAAGTAACTTTCATAATTATAATTCCCCCTCATTACAACTTTGCCAACAATCATATGGTCATCAGATGACTTGACGGAAAGAAGAAGCTAGGCATAATTGACCTACCTGAACCTCTCCCTAAAAAGAAAACGCTTACTCAATCTTTCTCTATTCTATCAGAAAAATGAAATTTTGAAAGACTAAATCACGAATTTATATCTTGTCTACCTGTGACAATATGCTCTACATTTGTTAAATGATTTAGCATTGCTTGCTGTGCAAATTCCACATCTTGTTTCAATACCGCATCATAAATAACTTGATGCTCTTCTAAAAGTCGTTCTGCTGTTGTTTGTTCACCATATAAAATAATGCGTCTCGACTCACCAATCGTCTCAGCAATCATTTCCGAAACATGATTCATAAGTTCGAGTAAGATGTTGTTATGTGAAGATTCTGCAATTCCCATATGAAAATGAAAGTCCGCTTTTTCACCAGCTCTTTCATTCCCCATGCTTTTTTCCATTTCATCTAACCAATGCTTCATATTTTTCAAATTATCTTCTGTACGTTTTACTGCTGCTGCCCGAACTGCCCCGACTTCAAGCACTTTTCGTACTTCCAATAAATCTAAAATATCTTCCTTCTTCATTAACAACATGTTATTTAAAGGTTTTGTCAATGCTGAAGAATCGAAGTTCTTCACATATGTTCCTTCCCCTTGTTTCATTTCAATTAACCCCATAGCTCGCAAGGCACTGAGCGCTTCACGAACTGCAGATCTGCCAACTTGAAACTGCTCGGCTAATTGATGAACAGGAAGAAGTTTGTCACCAGGTTTTAATGTACCATTTTTTATCATCGTTAAAATGGCTTCAGATACCTCTTCGTAAATTTTTTTCGGCTTAATAGATTTGTACTCCAGTTAAATCACCTCAGTATCATCCAAACAACAATTCAAACGATTTATAAGAACATAGCATCCATAACCATTTTAGAACGAATTAGTAAGAAGTACAAATGTTTTGTTCATAAAATCGCCAAATTTTTGTTATATGGAGGGAATTAATGGATATTATACCCAGTAGCGGGTTGTAACTGGTATTTAATCTGGTATTATTCTCCTTCATTTCCTATTTCCCCCTCTATTCACGGATAGTAAGACCCCCCACTTCAAAACGTGTTACGTTTAAGTGGGGAAATTGACAACTAAAACATACTTCCTTCTTCATTCGCAGGTAATTTTATAATAACTGTTGTTCCCTTCCCTTTTTCACTTTCGACTCGCCATTCTCCATCATGGATATGCACGATTTGTTTGACAATCGCAAGACCAAGACCTGTTCCACCATGCCTACGACTTCGCGCTTTATCAACCCGATAGAAACGTTCGCCAAGCTGCTCTAAATACTCAACATCAATACCAATTCCCGTATCCTTTATTTTCAATTCACACTGCCTATCTTTTTTCTGCAATTGTATAGAAATGTTTCCATTTTGATTTGTATAACGAATAGCGTTGTCTAGCAAGTTATGAAGCACCTGTTGCATCCGATCCTCATCAATCGTTACAATAATATCTGGATCAAGATCCGTTGAAATATACAGCTCTTTTTCCATACATTTCAATTCGTACGTTTCTAATACATCTTCAATAAGCTGCGCAAATACAATCGGTTGTTTTTTTAATGGAAAATGGTCTCCTTCAAGTTGCGCCAAATCCAATAAATCATGAACAAGCCGTTGCATACGACCAGCTTCTTTATGAATGAGCTGTGTAAATTTTGATTGTTGCTGTCCCTTTGCGATCCCATCTAATATCGCTTCACTATACCCCTTAATATAACTCAGTGGCGTCCGCAGTTCATGAGAAACATTTGCTAAAAATTCCTTACGTTTGACATCTTCCATTTCTAATGAATTTGCCATTTTATTAAACGCTTTCCCTAAACGTCCGATTTCATCTTCCGACGAAATCGTAATACGCTCAGAAAAATCTCCTGTTGCCATATGATTTGCAACCCGTTCCATTTGTGAGAGCGGTTTTGTAATCGCAATAATAATTTTTCTACCAATCCATATTGTAAGTAAAATCATAACGAAAGCTAATGGCGCTAAAATAAGTCCCATATCATAGATTAAATCTTTAATACTCTTTAATGGAATATATGAGTACACAATCCCAACTAATTTCTTTTCTTCTAAAACAGGAATGACAACTCCCATAATATTACGCTCGAAATGTTCTTCATATCCAACCTTCGTAACGGTCTTTCCATCTAACAATGTTTGTCTATCACTCTCACTAATAAGGGAATGATGATGTACATCAAAAGGTATACAAGCACTTAAATCACGAGGATTACTAACAAAAAGTACATCCGCACTCGAGATACGATCAAATGCCTGAACTTTCTCTCCAAACGCTAACGTACCCTCGTCCTTTTTATATTGCGATACGAGCCTTTTCCCTTCCATTACTAACGAATCTTCAATGTTTTGAACATATAACTTTTCATATGAATATAAGGACACGAAATAAAGAAAAGAAACTGTTACACATACTGCACATACCACCGTAAGCCAAAGCTTTTGTACCATCGTAAACATGTTACACCTCAAATTTATAACCTACACCCCAAACTGTTTGAATGTAGTTTCCACTTTCTCCAAGTTTTAAACGCATCGTTTTCACATGTGTATCTACCGTTCTCGTACTTCCTGCGTAATCATATCCCCATACTTTTTCAAGTAATTGCTCACGACTAAACACTTGTCCATTATGCCCACAAAGAAAATAAAGTAGATCAAACTCTTTTACAGTAAGAGAAATAGGCTCTCCGTCTATTTCAATTCGGCGACTTTTTTCGTTAATTACGATTGGACCAAATTGAAGTTCTTCTTGTTGTTCTTGCTTCGTATATCTTCTTAATACAGCTTCCATACGAGCAACGAGCTCACCTGGACTAAATGGCTTTACAATATAATCGTCCGCTCCCATCCGCAAACCATTAACGCGGTTCCATTCTTCTCCTTTTGCTGTTAAAAAAATAATCGGTACATCCGATATTTTTCGAATTTCTTTACAGACTGAAATTCCATCCATCTGTGGCATCATAATATCTAAAATAACAAAATCGTAATGATCTGTATCAAGCATATGAAGTGCATCTTTTCCGTTCTCTGCTTCTCCCCATTCATATCCGAAATTATCTAAATACATGCCAACAAGCTGTCTCATATCACTTTCATCATCTACAAGTAACACTTTATGTTTGTTCATCTCTCTCCCTCTCTCCCTTCTCGCTGCGTAAGTTGAAACGGTCCCTTTCCAACCGCAATCGTTTGTTTCACCTTCATTTTCTGAATATCAATTACATACACTTCATTACTATCATAGCTAGCTACATAACCTTCTTTCCCACTTTTCAAAAAAGCAAATGGATTAGATCCTGCCTCAAGAGCTCCTACTTCTTGATATGTTCGCGCATCAAATTTTCTTAATGTATTTGATCCATGACTTAATGCATACACGAATTTTTCATCTCCTGCAAGACTAACTGGCATAAATGGTGCATGTAAAGAGCGAACCATCTGTCCATCTGCTAAAGAATAAACCAATACTTTCTCATTCACTTGCTTCCCATCTCCATGTCCACCAATCCATATTTCCTTTCCATCAGCGCTGACCATTGCCCCTGTTGATGCTGGTGGTACCATAAATGAATGCACAACTTTCTTTTGGTCTAAGTCAATTGTTGATAACTGTGTATCATAAAAATTTAATACATGTAATTGTTTATCATTCTGCACCATTGTTAGCGGACCTTTTCCTACCGAAACACCCCCTGTCTCTTTTCCATTTATTGTAAATAATCGCACTTTTTGTTCATTTTGATCAGCCATAAATAATTGTTTTCCATCAATTGATACGATGACATTCGTAATTCCTTTTCCCGTTTTCCATTTGTTCACTTCGTTTCCTTTTGTTAACGAGTATATATATACATATTCTAACTGCTTACCATATACAAGCATGTCTTCCCCACTTGGCAGCAGCACGATTCCTGTAATAGGTTCTTTTAATTCCCATGTTGTTAATGTCTTTTTCGACTTTTCATCAATAAAACTAACGCTACCTTCTTTAATATTTGTTGTTATGATGATACTTTTATTTTTAGCAATCGGTGTATATGAATTCCCCTGACATCCTGCTAACAGAAACAAAAAACATAGCAGAAAAAAGTATTTCTTCAAAAGATTCCCTCCATCTTTAGATGATTTCGTTATAATTGTAAAATAGCAAATATTTGTGAGGAAAGTGTGAAATCTTCCTATCTTAATAAAACTACATATATAATGTACAACAAATAGAACTAGAGGTGTGCAAATTATGCTTTTTCCCGATTTAGCAAACAAAATTGTCCGTGAAGTTCGAAGGCTAATTACTGAAAGTATTATAATAATTGATATACAAGGTACAATTATCGCTAGCACAAATGCAGCACGCATTGGACAATTTCATGAAGGTGCTCTTCGCTGTGCGAAAGAAAAGAAAACTGTCATTATTACAAAAGAAGATGAGCGGTATTTACAAGGAGTAAAAGCAGGAATGAATCTGCCTCTCCTTTTCCATGATGAAGTAATCGGCGTTATTGGTATTACAGGTGAACCTGAAAGCATTTCACAATACGGCGAAATATTACGAAAAATGACCGAATTATTAATTCATGAAAATTATTTTTTAGAACAACTAGAACTAGAACAACGTTCATATGAAGCTTTTGTTTTTGATTGGTTACAAAGCAATGATTGGTCTCCTAGTTTTCTCGACCGTGCGAAAACACTCGGTATTGATTTACATAAGAAAAAACAACTTATTTTATTTTCAATTGATCAAGATGATACGATGCTACAACGAAAAATTTGGCAGCATATTCGTAACTTGTTAGCTAAAGAGGAACTATTTGTACGCTGGGGAAATGATCGTTTCATACTATTTACAGCAATGGAAGCAAAGAAAAGAATGTTTCAATTTTTAAAGAAATTGAAACACGATTGTGAATCTTTATTTCCGATTACACTATATATTGGTATTGGACAAACAGTAATGCCAAATGAAATGCATGTATCATACGAACAAGCATTGCGTGCGCTTTCGGTTGCCTTTGAAACGAAAGGCATTATATTTAATGAAGATTTACGTTTAGAAATGTGTTTACAAGATATTACCGCTGACACTCGCGAAGAATTTCTTCAACGCACCATTTATCGCTTGCTACCTGCAACTGAACTCATGCAAACACTACGCTTATTTATCGATCATAATCAATCCTATAAACAAACAGCAGAAATGTTACACATTCATATTAATACATTACATTACAGACTTAAAAAAATAGAAGATTACACAGGACTTGCCCCAAAACAATTTAAAGATTTAATCATTTTATACTTTGCACTGCTTTTATTAGATAATCATACAAAAAAAGACAGTAAAATCAATTAATCTTTAGTTAATTATACATAGAAAGAAACCCCCTACTTTTTTATGATTATAATGAAAACACTGTTACAACGTGTATATTCTTATTTTCTTACTATCAGTAATTTTCTTTGCAACACACCACTGAATAATGAAATGAGTCAAACTCTTATGAATAGGATAAACAAGTTAACAGTTTGAGGGGGATTTTCTAATGTTAGAACAACATATTATTGATTCGTTCGTATCTATTGTTGGCAAAGATAATGTAGATACATCCAACATGGGACGTTTAACGTATAGTTACGATGCAACTCCAAATTTCCAAGCGATGCCTGATGCGGTTGTCGCACCACGCAATACGAACGAAGTAGCTGAAATATTAAAAGTATGTAACGATCATAAAGTTCCAGTTTACGTTCGGGGCTCTGGAACAAACCTTTGCGCAGGAACATGTCCACTTGAAGGCGGAGTTGTTCTTCTCTTCCGCCATATGAATCATATTTTAGAAATAGATGAAGAAAACTTAACAATTACCGTGCAAGCTGGTGTCATTACACTTGATATTATTAAAGCAGTGGAAGAAAAAGGGCTATTTTATCCACCAGATCCAAGCTCTATGAAGATTTCTACAATCGGTGGGAATATCAATGAAAATTCCGGTGGCTTACGCGGTTTAAAATACGGTGTAACACGAGATTATGTTATGGGCCTTGAGATTGTCTTGCCAAATGGTGATATCATTCGCACCGGTGGTAAATTAGCAAAAGATGTAGCTGGCTATGATTTAACTCGCCTATTCATCGGCTCTGAAGGCACACTTGGTGTTGTAACAGAAGCCATTTTAAAACTTGTTCCAATGCCTGAAACAAAGAAAACAATGCTTGCATTATATCAAGACATCAATGAAGCTGCTCGTGCTGTATCAGCAATTATTGCCAATAAAATTATTCCAGCAACACTTGAATTTTTAGATCAACCAACAATTGAAGTGGTAGAAGAATTTGCACAGATTGGTTTACCAACAGATGTAAAAGCAATTCTCCTAATCGAACAAGATGGCTCTCCTGAAGTTGTGAACCGCGATATTGAAAAAATGGCTGAAGTTTGCCGTTCTATGCATGCGGTTGATGTTCGTGTTGCAAAGGATGAAACAGAAGCAGATGCACTCCGTACAGCGCGTCGCAGTGCGCTCTCTGCTTTAGCAAGACTGAAACCTACCACAATTTTAGAAGATGCTACTGTACCACGTTCTCAAATTGCTCCTATGGTTGAAGCAATTAATGCCATCGCTAAAAAATATGATATTTCTATTTGTACATTCGGGCATGCTGGTGATGGAAACTTACATCCAACATGTATGACCGATGCTCGTAATGCTGAAGAAATGCACCGTGCTGAACAAGCCTTTGCAGAAATTTTCGAAAAGGCAATTGAACTTGGTGGTACCATTACAGGTGAACATGGCGTTGGTGCCATGAAAGCTCCTTATTTAGAGTTGAAATTAGGAAAAGAAGGCATCGCTGCTATGAAAGGTATTAAGCAAGCTTTCGATCCACATAACATTATGAATCCTGGAAAAATGTTTGCCAAGGACTCTCGTAAAAGAGTGGTGGTAGAAAGATGACAACATTAAATAAGGAACAGATTCAAAAAGAATTTAAAGAACGCCTGAATGAAGATGAATTATTAAACTGTATGCGATGTGGATTTTGTTTACCAACTTGTCCTACCTATATTCAATCTGGATATAAAGAGTCTCATTCCCCGCGCGGTCGTATCGCTTTAATGAAGGGCGTTGTCGATGGATTAATTGAGCCGGATGAAGATGTTGAAAACACATTAAATGTTTGCCTTGGGTGCCGCGCTTGTGAACCTGTTTGCCCATCTGGCGTAAATTACGGACATTTATTAGAAGAAGCACGCGATATTATGAATCAAAATAAAAAGTTCTCTATGCCAGTCAAAGCTGTTCGCAAAATTGTATTCGAGGGCTTATTTCCTCACCAAAATCGCATGCGAGCATTAACAGGACTAATCGGCTTTTATCAACGCTCTGGCTTACAAACGTTAACACATAAAACAGGCATTATGAAGTTGTTCCCAGAAACACTCGCAACAATGGATCTCGTCTTACCAAAAGTACCTAAGATGAAAGAAATGAAAAATCGCCCTAAATTTTTACCAGCTGAAACAACAAAGAAAAAACGTGTTGCTTTCTTTACTGGCTGTTTAATGGATACAATGTTTTTGGAAACAAACAACGCTACGATGAAACTCCTTCAGCTTGCTGGCTGTGATGTTGTGATCCCAAAAGAACAAAGTTGCTGCGGAGCACTACATGGTCATGCCGGGGAAAAAGGTGGCGCAAAAGAGCTTGCAAAACGAAACATCCAAGCCTTTGAAGATTTAAAAGTTGATTATATTATTACAAACGCCGGTGGTTGCGGCGCGTATCTCGTAGATTATGACTACTTATTAAAAGATGATCCAAAATGGGCAGAACGCGCAAAACAATTTGTTGCGAAAATAAAAGATATCACTGCTATTTTAGTAGAATTAGATTTTCATAAACGAACTGATTTACGCCTTCCTCCGCAAATTATTACGTATCAAGACTCTTGTCACTTGCGTAATGTCATGCGGACATCTTCTCAACCTCGTATGCTCTTACAAGCAATTCAAGGTGTGACATATCGTGAAATGAAAGAAGCGGATCGTTGCTGCGGTTCTGCTGGTATTTATAATATTGTACATTCGGAATTATCCATGGAATTTTTAGATTACAAAATGGAACGTGTTCATGAAACCGATGCAACAACAATTGTCACTGCAAATCCAGGGTGCTTACTACAAATGAAACTCGGCATTGAACGTGAAAAGCTTTCTCATAAAATGAGAGGTATTCATATTGTAGATTTATTATTAGAAGCAATTGAATCAAACTCGTAATATATGTAACAATGTGAAAACGGCTATCTCTTTCTTCTATGTAAAGAGATAGCCGCTTTTTTATTCACTACAAGATTAAAAATATGTTACCGTCTATAAAAAAAGAACAACAAAAAGATTACAGCCTTGTAAAAAAGCATCCATTATATCCCTCAAAAAAATGGTGAAACCCTTGGTGTGAATGGTTTTCATCTTTCCTAAATAGGTAATTATAACCAAAATATTACCTCTATAAGCAAAGCAGGAAATGCTGAAAATTCCTTTTACAATCTAGTTTTCTCGCATTCCACCTCATATTGAAATCTAGGATAAAATAGGTAATTTTATAGTCTATGTATTTTTTTCCATCTTTTTTCCGGCAATTTGTATGCTACGATGAATTTGTCAGTCGGACAGGCTGTCAAAAATAAATCTGTGTGAGAACAGTTAAAAAACTTTTACATAGGGGGACACATATCATGAAAAAGCGTGTTTTATTATCTGTAGCAGCAGCAACTGCATTTACATTCGGAGCATCTACTCTTAGTGCCCAGGCAGCAACGGTACAACCATCTACAATAAAGGTTCAAAATATTCAGCAATCTAAAGTCTTTATGCAACATATGAATCAACAAGAATTACAAAAATACTTACAATCTATGGGAATTAACTCTCTAGCACAATGGAATCAAGTAAAATTCCAACAAGGTAACTGCTTCATTCCTGGTCAGCAACCAAACGTACCTACTACACCAGAGGTTACTAAACCAGAAACTACTAAACCGGTAGAACAAAAACCGGCTGAAGAAACAGCAAAACCAGAGGCTCAAAAGCCAGCTGAAAATAACAACAACAACAACAATACTAATAACAATGAAGCACAAAAACCTGCTGAAAATAAGCCAGCTGAAGAAGCAAAAGGCTCTTTAAGCGAATTTGAACAACGCGTTGTTGAATTAACAAATGCTGAGCGTGCAAAACAAGGCTTACCAGCATTAAAAGTTGACGCTGAATTAAGTAAAGTTGCACGTACTAAATCTGAAGATATGCAAAAAAATAACTACTTCGATCATACTAGCCCAACATACGGATCTCCATTCGATATGATGAAGAAGTTCGGTATTTCTTATAAATCTGCAGGTGAAAACATCGCACAAGGCCAACGTACACCAGAAGAAGTTGTACAAGCTTGGATGAATAGTGAAGGTCACCGTGCAAATATTTTAAATAGTGGTTACACTCACATCGGTGTTGGTTATGTTGAAAGTGGAAACTACTGGACACAACAATTTATCACGAAGTAAGTATATGAATTAAAACCTTTCTTTTTAGAGGGGGAGAGAGGATCCGGCCGTACATAGAAGCGGTCGGATCCTTTTTCTGTCCCATGCCATGTGAAACCAAAAGGAGACAATGAGTACAGGTCTCCTTTTGTTCTTCATAGCAGCGACTTATATATTGGAAAATCAAAGTGGATTTATATATATAAGGAGTCTCCTATTACAGAAGACTCCTTTTTTCCCTCTATTCGCGAGCAGTAAGACCCCCACCTCAAAATCCAGCGAAAACAAGACGTTAGGTTTTGGGATCAACTGCCCGTAAAAGCCCGATTGATGAGGGCTGATAATCAGCGGGGGAATAAAGAAGCCTCCCACTGATTAAAGTTTTACTTTATGTTTCATAATTTTCTAGTATATATGAATACAAAATACAACACATAAAAGCAATAGACCCACAGCTAATCACACCGATTAGTAGATAAAATCCCCATTGTAGTTTCAAAAACAAACAAATTAATATGATAAGCGACATGTATTGAAAAATACGCTGACTAAACAAACGTATTTTCTGTAACACAATCGGCTCCTCTTCTTTTTTTCTTCCTTTTTTAAATCCTTTACTAACCATAAAAAGAAACCCACTAATCCCTATTATAAGACCCGTTTGAAATGGTATATCTATTCCAGTGCCAATAGCAAGAATAAACATATGAATAAATAATAAAAATAGCGATACATTCTCTTTAAATCTCATTACAATATAGTGGTCATTCTCATTCAACTTATATACGTAACGTGAGATTATATACAACAGACCATGAAAAAAAACAATAAGACAAGGAATAAATAATACCACAACTTGCTTCCTCGCATATTCATTTGGTTCACCATTCTGATTCCAGTGCACCGCTAGATAATTCGGTAAATTTGGATATAGAAACAACGTAAATAGAAGGCCAGCAAGAAATATACCCATAATATATTTATATCTTACCAAGTAATCTTCACCTCTCTTTTCTATTTACGGCTTCGGTTTTCACAAAAAATTTCCTGCAAAAAATATCTTTCTCAACTAAACAGAAAAACTTTATTTATTCGACATTTTAAAAGATTCCATGATGTTATTTAAATAGCTAGGAAGTGGAACCTCTACTGTTAACTCTTCTTTTGTAATTGGATGTAAAAAAACAATCCGCATAGCATGTAAGGCTTGACTTGACATATATGTGGATTGTCCACCATATAACGTATCACCAATCAGTGGATGACCACTATGACTCATATGAACGCGAATTTGATGTGTTCTTCCTGTCTCTAATTGTAATGTTACAAGCGTTACATCTTGATGCTTAAAATATTTCTCTACCCGATAATGCGTTACCGCTTGATCACCTTTTGGAGACACACGACGCCTCGTTGCATGATGTCGATCTCTTCCAATCGCTGCGTCAATTATCCCTTGCTTCTTTTTTACTTTCCCTTCAACCAATGCCAAATACGTTCTTTTAATGTTACGCTCCATTAATAACCGATCCATAATAGCACCAGCTATCCCATGTTTTGCAAATACAACGCCACCCGTTGTATCTTTATCTAATCGATGAATATGCCGTACTTTCGTCTCCACACCTTGCATTTGTAAATGAAAAGCAACAAAGTTTGCAAGTGTTCCTGTTCCACCTTTGCTAGAAGGATGCGTATCCATATGCACAGGTTTATTTACAATTAATACGTGATCGTCTTCAAATATCACTTCTAAATCACCGAACTCCGGCTGGACACCATATTCTTCCTGGATAAACATATGAACTTGCAATTTATCTCCTTCTGCTAAAGGTTCACTCCATCGTTTTCGTTCTCCATTGACGATGATACCTTTTTCCATACGAAGTTGATGTAATAGTTTTTTGGGGACGCCCCATTCTTCTTTTAACAAAGAATCAATGCTGATACCGCTCCATTTAGCAGGAACCGTAATTTCGCACCATTCTCCCTTTCTTTTCATTTCCATGCTTTATCCACCTTATTTCTATTGATTCTACTATTGTAACGGAAAATGATTCATTATGCATTGTTTAAAGCAAAAGACAGTCTACATAATAGACTGCCCTCTAAGCACGTAATTTCTTTATTTCTCGTAACATTTGTTCTGCTTTTTGCTCATAAGATAAATCTTTAAAAAAATCTGCTAATCGCTTGTAGTCATTGTAAGCATCTAATAAATCATCTATCGTTTCTTCCTGAGAAACTTTTGGCTTCGATTTCATTTTCACCGGGTACCGATAACCGGACATCTCATGTATTTTATAATATTCTTCCTCCACTTGAATTACTTTCACAAGTTCCTCTTCTTCAGCATCCATTGTGTACCCATCAAATTCCCTCAGTAATTCATAAATAATATGAGTCCATTCATCTTTTGGGTAAAACCCTTTTTCTAGTCTATAGCCGACAATGCGATACATGTGCCCATCATTTTCTGCAAACTGTACAGTATCATTTAACTTAAATTTAAAATAGCGAAACATTGTCTTCACCTGCTTTTATATGTATTGTTCTTACCACATACTATTTGCAAAAAGAGGGTGATGCTATTCATAAAAAAGCGCTCATCCTATAAGAGAAACTGCTAAAAAACTTTTCTTTTTGGGTGAGAGGGAGGATCCGATCATGCACAGAGGCGGTTAGTACCTTTTTTCGCCCCATGCCGTGTAAAAAAAGGGAGGAAATGAGAGGAAATCCGCTTTTGTGTTCATATCCGCGATTGATATGTCAGTAAATCAAAATGAATATATATGGAAAGAATGGCGGATCAAAAAAGACCACTGAAAAACTTCCGTTTTTCAGTGGTCTCTCTACAAGATGAGCGCTTTTTTAATCCGATGATTTTACTTTTTTCTTTCGAAACGGCAGCCACCAGTTCCAATCTCCGAACATTTTCATTAAACTTGGTACAAGCATAAGTCGAATTATTGTTGCATCAAGAAAAATAGCAAGTGCCACACCGAGTCCCATTTGCTTTACTGGTAAAATATCAGTAAATGCGAATGCTCCTGTTACAACAATCATAATGAGAGCAGCTGATGTAATGATACGACTCGTTGATACAAGTCCTTCTAACGTTGCCGTATCATTATCTCCTGTCTCTTCATACAATTCATGAATACGAGAAATAAGAAATACTTCATAATCCATACTTAAGCCGAACACAAGGCCGAATATAAAGATTGGTAACACGAATAAAACTGAACTTTCTTCCAATCCAAAATGTCCACCTTCAAATAGCCAAATCACAATACCAATGGTTGCACTTAAACTAAGTACATTCATCACAATGGCCTTAATTGGAATAAGTATAGATCGGAATGCAAAGAGCAAAATCAAGAAAGTGGAACCGAATATGACGGACATCCCAACCACAACTTTATCTTTAATTTCATCCTCTAACTCTTGTTGAAATGTTGTCATACCACCTAAATAATACGTAATACTGTCATCTTTATACGTGTCTTTAAAATCACGAACCCATTGCTTCGCAGTTTCCGTTCTCGGCTTTGTATCCAAGGAAATTTGAAGAGTTGTTTTATTTCCTTTTGTATATGCTTCCAGTACAGGTTCCACTTGCGTACGCTGTGGGGATTGTAACAATGTAGCAAGCTGTTCAGGTTTCATACCGTTTAGTTCATCATATAGACTTTTTACTTTATATACATGCTTATCTTTTTTCAGTTTTCGAATAACATCTTCTAACTTCTGTAAATTTTCTTTCTCTATGACATTACTTTTCATCTCTAGTACTAGCGTAACATCAGCATGTGTTTTTACAATTTTGTTAAATGACTCTTCATACCTTTCATATGCAATTCGTGTATCACTTTTCTCTGGCAATGCTTCTACACCAGGAAATTGCAGATTAGCAGTGCGAAGCGGCAACAAACAGACAATAATAAACAATGTAACAACGATAATCATCATAATAGGATGCTTCATAACAAATTGAGCGAACTTACGCCACATATTTGAAGTGCGAGGTGCAGTTTGATCCCTTTTCAAGATTCGCTTCCCTATTAACGATAACAATGCCGGAAGAAGTGTAAGTGAAAATAACATACTCATTACAACAACAATCATCCCGCTAATCGCAACAGACTGAATATAATCAATTTCAAAGAAAAACAAACCGGATAAACCAACAAAAACACATAACCCTGAAAATACAATAGCACGCCCCGCTGTTTGATATGTGACAGCTATCGCCTCTTTTACTGTCCGATATGCCACTTCCTCTCGAAACCGATTCACAAACAGCAATGCAAAGTCAATTGATAGCGCAAGCCCAATCATAGGTGCAACATTTAATACAAAAATAGATAACTCTTTATCTACACCAATAAAATATAAAATGCCCATTGTACTAATAACACTCAGCGCCCCATTTAAAATCGGCAAGATTGAAGCAAGCAAGCTACCGAATGAAAATAGTAGTACAAGAAAGGCAATTGGCAATCCGATCATTTCTGCTACTTTCAAATCATTTTGTGTTCGCTCATTAATTTCTTCATTAATCTTTGGAAAGCCTGTTGGTGATACTTTCAAAGTATCGTTACTTTCCTTTTCTATTTCTTTTGCAAATTGTAATGTCTTTTCATTCCGTTCTTTACTTGTTTTCCCGGAAAATAAAATTGTCGCATACGCAATATCGTCTTGTAACATTTCCTTATTTTCTAATGGATGATGGAATGAATCATACGTTTCTTTCGTTTGAATTCTTGTTGTAATGTCTTCGATTCTTTTTTGAAAATCCTCTTTTGAGATTCCTTTATTCTTCTGGAAAACAAGAAGGAGCGTATCTTGAGACTGTTTAAAATCTTTATCTAAAATTGCTTTTGTCGTTTGATAGTCTCCTTTTGTTTGGAAACCATCGCCCCCTAATACCCCTGGAAGTTTTGGTGCGAAAATGCCGAGTGCTATCGCTAACAAAACTAATGTAATTATGACTGTATAGCGAAGTTGATAAAGAAAGCTACCGAATTTCCCCCATTTATCTATTTTATGTACATTTGTCTTCACACATCTTCACCTACTTTATATAATTAGTGAATCTTTCTATATAAATCCATTTTAATTTTCCGACATATAAGTTGCTGCGATGAAGAACAAAAAGTGACCGCTACTTGTTTTCTCTTTCTGTTTTCATTTGGCATGGGGCTGAAAAAGGCTCTGACCGCTTTTATCCACGGACGTATCTTCTCTCCTACTTAAAAAATGGTTTATGTCGGTTTTTTCATTTGGATTTATATATATTTTAGCACATATTACCATAATCAATTAGAGATTTTAGTATGAAAAAAAACGTCCGAAAAACCCAGTAATCTGAGCCTTTTCGCACGTGTCTCATCTCTCTTGATTCGTTTCAAATCGCTCTGAAAATAAACGATGAAAATAAATAGCGATAATTAATGCAATGCCACTTAAACAATAGCCGGCTAAAATATCAGTCGGATAATGTACAGATAAAATAATTCTACTTAATCCAATCCATAAGATTAGCAGTGCCATCGCAATCGTAATAACAACTTTCCCAGCCACATTTTTTACGTTTGCAGCAATGATATAAGCAAGAAATCCATACGTAATCATTGATAGCATAGCATGGCCGCTTGGAAAACTATATCCAAGGGCATCAAGCGCTTCATTTAAACTCGGACGGTCTCTTTTCATAATTTCTTTTATTCCTTTATTTACAAGATGTGTTATTAACACAGCCATAGGATACACAATCATCGCTGCATAGTAACGTTTCTTCCAAAACACGAACAGACTAAGAATAAGCGTGCTTATAATCCCAATTGCAGATCCTATTTTTGTAAAATATGTAAAAAAAGCAAGTGAACTCTCTGTTTGTAATCCTCTTACAAAATCTTTCACATATATATCAAGTGTTGTTACACCATCTGCTTGTACTCTCCAAGCAATGAGAGCAAATGCAGCAAACAACAAGAGAATACAAGCGAGCTCATATCGATGTAATTTTCGTTTCAAATTTTTTCCTCCTATTATGAAAAAATGCGGTTCCTATTTAGAAACCGCATTTTATTATATATCCAGTTTGTTTTTCCAACACATAAATCGCGGCTATGAAAATAAAAAGGAATCTCCACTCATTTTCTCCCTTTGTTTTCACGCGGCATGGGACTGAAAAAGGATCTGACCCCTTCTATGCTCGGCCGGACCCTCTCTCCCGCCTAAAAAATTAGGTCTTCTGTCGTTTTTTTAATCTGTGTTTATATATTTTTGATTTCCAACATATAAGTTACGGCCATGAAAACAAAAGGAGATTTCCACTCATTCCCTCCTTCTGTTTTCATACCGCATGGGGCGAAAAAAGGATCTGACCGCTTCTATGCCCGGCCGGACCCTCTCTCCCACCTAAAAGATTCAGTTTTATGTTTCTATTTTCCTTTTGTTTTTAACTCTGTCCAGTAACGATCATACTCTTTTAATTTATTGTCTACATCAACAAGCCACTCTGTACGAGCTAATTCGTCTTTCGATAAGAAAATCATGTGATTATCACGATACTCTTTACTGTGAAGTTCCCATGCTTTTTCATTTGGATTACTATATCCAATGGATTCATAGTTTTTCACACTTACTTTTTCATCCATTAAGTAGTTCATAAACTTCTCGGCAAGATCTTTATGTTTCGCACCTTTTGGAATTGCTAATGTATCCGCCCAAATTGTACCGCCTTCTTTTGGAACAACATACTCTACATCTTTATTATCTTTTGCAATGAACGCTGCATCTCCAGACCAGACTGTTCCAATCCAAGCATCCTCTGTAATAAACTTTTGTTTAATATTATCTGTATCAAATGCAAGTAAGTTAGGAAGTAATTTTTGCAAGTCAGCAGCTGCCGTCTTTAACTCTGCATCATTTTGTGTGCTGTTTGAAAATCCGTTCTTTTTCAGACCCACTCCTAACACTTCACGAGAATCATTTAATAAAGTAACATGTCCTTTATATTTCTCATTCCATAAGTCGCTCCAACTTGTTGGCGCTTCTTTTACATACTTTTTATTGTAAGCAATTCCTGTTACACCCCAAGTGTATACAAGTGAGTATTTATTCTCTGGATCAAATGAAGGTGTTTTAAAATTTGAAACAAGATTTTTTACATTTGGAATGTTCTTCTTGTCCAATGGCTCTAATAAATCCATTTTTGCCATCGTTTTAACCATGTAATCTGACGGTTGAATTAAATCATATTTTGCACCGCCAGCTTGTAATTTCGCAAGCATTTCTTCATTACTTGCGTATTTATCATAGTTAATTTTCACGTTATATTTTTTTTCAAAATCCTTTAACACTTGCTCATCAAAGTTATCAGCCCAGCTATAAATATTTAGCTCTTCTTTCTTTTCACCACAGCCAGCAAGTACGCCGGCAACAAGACTGAAGCTAATTGCTGCACCAGCTATTGTTTTCATCCATTTCATCGATTCATTGCCTCCTCGTTCTTTATAATTCTCTCTTATAATGGAAGATGTCCTCCAGAGTTTTCTTCACCATCTGCACCTTTATTACGGAATATTTCCGATGCAACCATTAATCCAACAATAACAACAATTAATATTGTAGAAAGAGCATTAATTTCAGGTGTTACTCCGCGTTTCACCATACTGTAAATATATAATGGCAATGTTGTTGATCCTGGTCCAGACACGAAGAAACTAATCACAAAATCATCGATTGATAATGTAAATGTTAATAATGCCGCTGAAATAACCCCAGGTGCAATTCCTGGAAGCGTTACATAACGAAACGTTTGCCATGGGGTTGCACCTAAATCATTCGCCGCTTCTTCTAAATCACGTCCCATACCAGAAAGACGTGCTGCTAAAATCACAACAACAAACGAAATACTAAATGTAATATGTGCAATAATAATGGTAACTTGTCCAAGTTCCATCCCAATTTGACTAAATAAAATGAGTAATGATAATCCCATTAAGATATCTGGAATTAGAATCGGTAAATATACAAGACCATTAATTGCTCCTTCAAAACGATATTTATAACGATGTAATGCAACAGCAAAAATCACGCCAAGAACCGTTGTCACAACTGTCGTCACGATTGCAATTGTAATACTATTTACAAATGCATCAATGACATCTTGCTTTTGAAACAAATCTGTATACCAATGGAAGGTAAATCCTTCCCATTCTGCGTTAATACGCGAATCGTTAAAAGAATATACCATTAGAACCATCATTGGAAAATACAAGAACAATAAAATCAACCAAGAATAAGATACTAAAAACTTCTTCATCTTTGTCTATTCCCCTCCGTTTCCGTATTTATATACTTTCGTTGCACGATAATATAAGTAAATTAACAGAACAGAGAACAGAACAACAATCATTGATAATGCAGATCCAAATGGCCAGTCACGCGCACCTAAGAATTGGTTTTGAATCACGTTTCCGATCAATGCTACTTTTGATCCACCCATGACGTCTGATACAACAAACATTCCGATAGATGAAACAAATACTAGAATCGAACCAGTAGCGACCCCTGACATCGTCATTGGCAATGTCACATTCCAAAATGCCTTCATTGGTGTTGCCCCTAGATCATATGCTGCTTCTAACTTACGTTTATCAAGCTGCTCAATCGCTGCATACACTGGTAAAATCATAAATGGAAGTAAAGAATATACCATTCCTAATATTACAGATGGTGTATTATATAATAAATTTAAAGGTTCATTAATAATGCCTAACTTCAGCAATAATGTATTTACAAGACCTTGTGAACGTAAAATAACAATCCATGCATATGAGCGCACAAGAAAGTTAATCCAAAACGGAATCGTTGCTAATAATAGAAGAATAGAACGATATTTACGATCAACAATTGTAATTGTATATGCAAATGGATAACCAATGAGTAAACAAAGTACTGTTGTAATAACTGCAATTTTCACTGTTTCCCATAATGTATTCATATACAACGGATCAAACACGCGCGATATATTATCTAATGTAAATTGCATTTCCACTGTCCCGTATGCTCCGCGCTGTAAGAACGCAAATGCTAATACGAATACAAGCGGAAATAAAAAGAAGATTAGCAACCATGTAACTGTAGGTAATGCGAGTAGTTTCCCTTTTTTCAATTTAAGGTCACCTCATCCTCTTGCTCCCAGCCTACATATATATTATCACCGATACTCCACTGCGCTGCTTCTTCGGCAGTTTGATATGCCATTAATAGTTCTGATGTTTTTTCATCGCGTACATAAAGCTTTTCCATATTTCCAACAAATTCAACATCTTCAATATGCCCAAGATGGTATTCTTTTAAAATCGGTTGCTCAACCGAACGTATTTTTACATTTTCAGGGCGCACTGCTACGTAGCTTTTCCCATTTTTTATAATATTATTTTCACCAATGAACGTCGCAACAAACAATGTTTTCGGTTCTTTATAAATTTCCTTTGGCGTTCCGACTTGCTCAATATGTCCTTTATTCATAACAACAATTCGATCACTCATACTCATTGCTTCTTCTTGATCATGTGTTACATAAATGAACGTAATTCCTAAATTACGCTGCAAATTTTTCAATTCACGCTGCAAATCTTTTCTCAACTTAAAATCAAGCGCTCCAAGTGGTTCATCCAGTAATAACACACGCGGATTATTTACGATTGCTCTTGCAATTGCAACACGCTGTTGTTGTCCACCAGAAAGTTTTGTAGGCTTACGATCACGGAATTCAAGGAGCTGAGTTAAGCGCATCGCTTCTTCTGCACGTTCTTTTTGTTCTGCCGCTGATACTTTTTGCATCTTCATACCAAAACAAATATTTTTCTCCACCGTCATATGTGGAAATAATGCATAATGCTGGAACACTAGGTTCATATGACGCTTATAAGGTGGTAAATCGTTAATTCTATCCTCGTCAAGTAAGAGATTCCCTTTTGTAGGAGTTTCAAAACCTGCAATCATACGAAGTAAAGTTGTTTTACCACACCCACTCGGTCCAAGAATTGTTAAAAATTCTCCTTCTTTAATATCTAAAGAAAGAGGTGGTATAATCACTTGATCTCCAAAATGTTTTTCTACTGCTTCAACTTTAATAATCTTTTTCATTTTCCCGTCCTATCTACCTCAAATTTTTAATCTTTATATTCATGAATAAATATTAGTTTTCTATCAATTCTTTTGTTTCGATCCAAACAAAAACGATTGTTTAACAGCGTCCTTAGCTATTCTTTATGTAGTATGTTTGATTCATTTTCCCATGATACATATGTCGAACAGAAAAACCCCTTCAGGTGAGAAGGGGTTTTTATCATACGGCTACGCCTACTGATAAACACCATCATCATTTTAACAACTTTCGTATGAATTTTAAAGCACTTTTTGTAGAAGAATAACGAATTTTCATATCAAATACTGTAGATTGGGACAAAATGCTTTTATAGTGTGAAAATGTGCGAAAACTTTGTTTTCCATGATAACTTCCTAATCCACTGCTCCCAACACCACCAAAGGGTAGATATGGCGTAGCAAGATGATATACAACGTCATTTATACACCCACCGCCATATGAGATATTACGTGTAATTTGTCTTTGAATTTCTTTACTCTCTGAAAATACATATAAAGCTAATGATTTAGGTTGTCGCTGAATTCTTTCAATGATGTCTTCTATTTTCTCATACTCTATAATCGGCAAAATTGGACCGAAAATTTCATCTTCCATAACGGAATCCTGCCATGTAATATTCGTTACAATACTAGGCTCAATATGCAGCGTTTCTTCATTATATTTCCCACCAATTTCCACCCTGCCATCTTGTAAGAAAGAACATAATCTTTCAAAATGACGTTTACTGACAATCCGAACGTAATTTTCATTTTGCAGTGGTTTTTCGCCATATTGATTTTTAATTTCAATTCGTAGTGCTTCAATAAATTGTTCTTTTACAGAAGAATGAACATATATGTAATCAGGCGCAACACATGTTTGTCCCGCATTCAAGAATTTCCCCCAAACTATGCGCCTTGCTGCTATTTCTAACTTTGCATCATTATGCACAATACATGGGCTCTTTCCACCAAGCTCTAACGTAAGGGGAATCAAACTTTTAGCTGCCGCCTCCATAACAATTTTACCCACTCCAACGCTACCGGTGAAAAAAATATAATCAAACGGCTCTTTTAACAGTGCTGTACTCTCCTCAATACCGCCTTCAACAACCGCAACAAGTTCAGCCGGAAATAACTCTTGTAACATATTTGCAAGAAGACTAGAAACATTAGGTGTCAATTCTGACGGCTTTAATACAACCGTGTTTCCAGCGGCTATTGCCCCTACAAGGGGTGCAATCGCAAGTTGAAAGGGATAATTCCACGGAGCCATTATAAGAGTAACACCGTAAGGCTCTGGAACGACTTTCCCCTTCGAACCAATGTGTGTAAGTGCTGTACGAACGCGCTTTGGCTTACTCCATGAAGAAAGATGTTTCATTAAAAAGGAAATCTCCTTTAATACGTATCCAACCTCTGTCGTAAATGATTCATGATCTGATTTATTTAAATCCAATTTTAACGCTTGAAAAATATCAGATTCAAAACGCTGAATCCCTTCATATAATCTTTTTAAATGTTGCTTTCTTTCTTCTATATTTCTTGTGTGACCTTTATAAAAATATGACTTTTGCTCGTTCACAATAGAAGTGATATCCATCTATTATCCCTCCTTCTATATTTACATTGCTATTTCAACATATACATTACTGTTACGAAAACAAAAAGTGACCTACACTCATTTTCTCTCTTTGTTTTCACTTGGCATGGGGCAGGAAAAAGATCTGACCGCTTCTACGCTTGGACGGATGCTCTCTATCACCTTAAAAAGGGTTTATATTGGTTCTTCAATATATATTCCACCTTTTACTTAACATTTTCCTATTCTTAAAGTTTAATTATATACGAGTTTGCATTTCATATAAAATACATTTGCTCATAAAAAAAGCTGTTGAAAGGAAAACCTTCAACAGCTTCTTCATAATTAACGATATAAGCGAACTGCACCTGCAGACTTATCATCCGATTGGCCAACTACTTCAAATTTCAGGCCAAGTTTTGGTAAAATGCGTCCTGCATCTGGAATTTGCTTATTAATATAAGCTTTAGAATCGTCGAACTTCGCAACACCTGGTAGTCCACTGTATTCAAATGTTCCACGAGGTTGTGATACAACTTTCCATGCCGGTGTTTGATCGAAAGAGAACGCTGCATCAGCAATTTGATAACGTGTGCTATCTTTAAATGTTGGCTTACCATTTAAAGTTCCTGCAATTGCTTCAGGATGAGAATCAACTACACCAAGGAATCCGTATCCTGGATGCACGCCAACCCAGTTATCTGTATAGCTTGAGTCTGCATACCATACAACCATACCTGTGTTATATACTGGACCGCGAGCATATTTTAACGCTTCGTCAGCACCAGCATAGTTTCTCCACTCTACATAGTAGTTGTGCTTTTTCTTTTCAATTCCATTAGAAGCAATGAAGCCATCTAGTTTGAATTTTGGTGTACCTTCTGCATCATCAGAGAATACAACATTACCATCTACTGTTAATGTTGCATTATCAAGAGTAAATCCATCTAATGCTAAACCACCATCCGTAATATATTCAAATACAAGCTTCACTTTCTTACCTTTAAATTGGCTTAAATCATAAGATTTGTCTACCCATTTTCCAAGAGTGGTATCTGCACCACCTTTTACATTTTTATTACCAATTGTATCGATTAATGTTTTCGATCCATCTTCTGCTACTGCATGTACTTCTAAGAAATCATAGTCTGTTTCAATTTCATATAATGATTTGTAATCAAACTTTGCATTTGTTGCATTTGTTAAATCAAATAAAGGTGTTTCTAATGTTGTATGAAGATCATCACCTTTTGTACTATAGTAGTACTTCTTACCAAACGCAGGTTGAATTCCTTTTACATCTTTATCCGGTAAATTAACACGGATCATACCTGGACGAGCCGTTTTTGTTACACTTTGATCTAGGTATGTTGCATAACCAATTCCTCGGTTTAACTTCTCATAATCTAATTCCACAATATTCGCCCAGTTTCCACCAATTGTTTTTTGGAAGAACTCTTTGTTTTGCGGAGAGAAACTTGTTGGCGTTGTTCCAGCAATTTCACCAGCCCAGCTACCACCACTCATAATAGACCATGACTGAACTGGCTCGCCGCCGCCAGAATATTTTGTATCATACTCATCTGGAAGACCTAAATCATGACCATATTCATGCGCGAATACACCGACCGCTCCATCTTCTGGTTCAATTGTGTAGTCAAACGCTGCCATTTTGCCATTCCAGTATGGTACTTTTGATTTTGTACCTTCTATTTCATATGGTTTTTGACCAACTGTCCAACGATGTGACCAAATTGCATCATCACCCAATTTACCGCCACCAGCTTCTTGTCCAACACCAGCATGGATAACCATTAAGTGGTCGATCAAGCCATCTGGTTGATTTTGATTGCCATCTTTATTTACATCATATTGATCAAATTGATCGAATTCTGATAAATCAAGACCGCTATCTACCGCTGCTTTTAATGCATCTTTGATCAGGTCACGAGGTCCTAGTGGGCCTTTATTATCATGGCCGTCTCCAGCATCTGCACCGTAATCAGACGCTTTACCTGGAACTGTTAACCACTTTGTAACCGTTCCATCTACTGTATAGCTACCGCCAGATTGTTCTTCATAATATTTCTTAAATGTTTCAATGCTTGTCCCATCTTCTAATTTAAATGGTTCGTTACCAAATAACATTTTTTGATAATGTTCTTGGTTAAAATCACTAGAATACATATAACCAGGCTCTTTATCGATATTATTATGTTTGAAATCAGCATACTCTACAAGTAAAACAAGTACTTTGTCTTTACGAACGTTTCCATTATACTCTTTTGCCTTTGCAGAAGTAGTTGGCACTTTACCATTTAATGCGCCTTTAACGGGAACTGCTCCAGCTTCATTTCCATTTGCTGGTGTTTCTAATTTTTCTTTTGTATCTGCCTTTGCATCTTTAACCTTCTTCAGGAAATCAGACGCTTCTTTTGTAACAGAATCCCCAGTCGTTTCTTCTTTTCCAGGTTTGTCACCCTTCTTTTTCTCTACATACTTTTCGACAGCTTTCTTTGTCTCTTCATTTGAAGCTGATGAATCAATTACTCCTCGGTTTTTAAGAGCATTAGCTAAGCGCTCTTCTGGAATTAAATGATCATCAATCGGGCTTGTAGGTACTGTTTTTGCAGGTGTTTCTGCATAAACAGACTGGCTACCAGCCCCAAACGAGCAGCCAAGAACAGCTGCTACAGCAAGTGTTGATAACACTTTAAACGGTTTCTTTTTCATCCCTTTTTTCCTCCCCCAATAAAATATGTACCAATATTTAGATAATAATAAAAATTCAGTAACTTTTCAATATTTTGTTTGATTTTGTGCTATTTTGTAACTTTTGTAACACGTTTGTAAAAATAACATATTTTTCACAAAAATATCCCTCTATATATCAGTTATTTCTGAAGATATTGATAATTTTTGATAAAACTATTACAATTTCTTTATAGAATGACAAACTAGTAACTTTTTATTAGTGTTACCTACAAAATATACAATAAATTAACATTATTTTTACCAAATTAACTTTTTGAAATATTATAATGTGTTTAAAAGGTTGTTTATTTTGTACGATTCATTACACATTAGGGAGGAATACACTTTGTACAAACAAAAGGCAGATACGCTAGATCAGGATTGGATTGATTTAATGCTTGAAGCTTTAGATGCTGGGATCGCTATTCAAGATATCGAACACTTTTTCCAACGTATGAACCAGCCTACCAGAAACTAGCAGCGTAGCAGAGGCGTTCTTTTTAACGAAATTTGTGTTATAATAATGACATCATAAGCCGACTACATACTTACAGAAAGGTGCACAAAGATGATAGGAGAACGTATAAAACGCCTTCGGTTGCAAAGAGGGATTTCTTTAACAGAACTTGCTGAAAAAGCAGGTGTTGCAAAGTCTTATATTAGTTCCATTGAACGTAATTTACAAAAGAACCCTTCCATTCAATTTCTTGAAAAAATTGCGAATGTTCTGAAAATACCAGTGGACACACTCCTTCATGACGAAACATCATCCGAAAACCAATTGGATTCGGAATGGACACACCTCGTCAAAGAAGCTATGAACTCCGGTGTCTCAAAAGAGCAATTCCGTGAATTTTTAGAGTTTACAAAATGGAAGAAAAACCAGGAATAATATATACAAGGAGGAGTGCATACTGGGGGGCGCTCTTTTTTTATTTACAAAAAAAGCGGGGAATCCCCGCTTTTTTGTTTGTTATTTCCTTATTGATTATCTCTCTTCGCCTTCAGTTTGGCTTGCATTGAATGTCCATTCTAAGTTTAATTTATCGCCTTGGAATTTATTTTGATCTTTACCATTTTCTTCAAATACAAATTGTACCCACAGGTAGTCTTCTGTTCCAGCTTCTAAGCCACCTTTTTCACCCCACTCTGGAGCAAAGATGTCTTTTGCTAGAAGATCTGGATCAGCATTTTGTAAATCTGCTAATGTTGTTTCATATACAGGCTCGCTTTGTTTATCCCAGTTCCAAATAAATTTCACTTTAATATGCTTACCGAAATCTTCCCCAGCGTTATCGCCTTTCGCATCTGTAACTGAGTACTTCGTTGCTAATTTAACATCTTTAATTGCTAACGTGCCGCTGTTCTTTAATAAGAATTCTTTCTTAACAGAATCGCCTGGTTTAAGGTCCTTAATATCTACAATTGTTTGAGGGTCCAAAGTAAGATCTAATGTACCCGCTGCAAACGTATTGTTCGATACTTCTTTGTCACTAAAGTAAGCGAATGTTCCTCCACCGATTAAAGATAATCCCAATGCCGCTGAAGCGACTCCCATACCTAATTTTTTCTTTAAACTCACTGTAAATTCCCCCTAGCTATTTTTTTTTATTGTTATCTCTTAATGTAGGATAAGAGGTATAACCAATCGAACGCCTGTTATTTTTCTACGGCCAATGTATGTACAATACCCCTTGAATTTATCTGTTCTTTAAAAAGCTACCTATACGTTCATTATAAAGAACATATAGGTGTAATTGCAACTATAAAATAATATTAATTTTGAAACTATTCTCTATTCATCCTTAAAAAGACTTAATCCTTCCTATACTTCATTTGAATATACCTTTTATAAAAATAAAGCCCACACCCCACTAAACCAATTCCTATTAAAACCATACTGCTTTGTTGCACACCTGTACGTGGCAGCTGCCAGTTACTATTAGAATCTATGGATGCAGGAGGTTGCATTTGATTGCTTCCCGTTTCATTTTCTGTACCCGCACCATTTCCGTTTGGCTCTTCCGCATAAAAAAGAAATTTCACCATTGTTTGTAATCCTTGATACTCATTTCCTAACTCTTTAGGAACATGTATCGTATAGATAAGCTCGTCAGTTCTATCAACTGCTAATGTACGCTTTTCCATACTTTGAAGTTCTTTTAGACTTCCTTCGTACAGCACTCCTTGTTTATCTTTTACAGTGACCGTAAGAGCTTCATATAATTTCGTAGACCCCTCTGAAGCCTCGCTCTTTATACTATATGATAATTTCTTTGTTCCTTCATTACTAATACGTATACTTCGATTTGCCCAGTCTCCTGGCTTCATATTTAAAACATGAAATAGTACTTCTTTTGGCTCAAGGCTTATATCTATTTCTCGCCGCTCCTCTGCATACACTTGGTCAATATTTTTTGTAATACCAATGAAAACTACTAGAATCAGACATATACTCATGATAAATAACCACTTCTTATTCATGTACATCCCTCATATAACAAGAATTGGTATGAAAAAAAGGCAGGAAAAACCTACCTTTTTTCTATCAATCCTATTATTTTTCTGACCCTTCTGTTTGTTCTGCTTCAAATGTCCATTTCAACTCAAGTTTATCACCTTGGAATTGATTTTGATCTTGCTTATTATCTACAAATTCATATTGTACCCAAAGATAGTCGGAATCACCATGCTTCAAACCACCCTTTTCAGCAAACCAACCTGCAAAAATACTTTCTTCCACTGCATCTGGAGACATAGCTTTTAAATCAGCCAATGTCGTTGAGAAAATAGGCTCACTTAATTTATCCCAATTCCAGAAGAAATTCACACGGATATGCTTACCAAAGTCTTCTGAATTATCTCCTTTTGAATCTATTACATTATAATTAGTTAATAATTTCACAGTTTTTATATCTAATGAACCATTATTGACAAGCTTAAAGTCACGTGTCATTTTATCCCCTGGCTTAATATTATTAACATCAATAATCGTAGTTGGATCTACAGAAAGATCTAATGTACCTGCTGCAAATGTATTATTTGATACTTCCTTATCACTAAAGTATGCAAATGTTCCTCCACCAATTAAAGATAGTCCTAACGCAGCTGATGCAACACCCATTCCTAATTTTTTCTTAATTCCCATTCCGTATTCCCCCTGAACTTCATTTTTTTATGTTAACCTCTACATTTGTAGAAGGTATAACCCAAAAATCAGTGGTTTTCATGTACAGCGCTTGAATCTTGTTTCTGCACTTCTTCTTTATTCTCTTCAGGCTGTTGTAATACTGGATTGGTCTTTTTCGCTTATTGAGCTTGATTGACTTGTTCTTGTTTAGGGTTTGATGGTTGCTTTATTTCTTCTTGTTTATTTGATTTTTTTTGCTCAGAAGAAGGTACAACTTGTTCTTGTTTTGATGGTTGTTTTATTTCTTCCTGGCTGTTTGACTCTTTTTGCTCAGAAGAAGGTACGACTTGTTCTTGTTTAGGGTTTGATGGTTGCTTTATTTCTTCCTGGCTGTTTGACTCTTTTTGCTCAGAAGAAGGTACGACTTGTTCTTGCTCTGTTTTTCCAGACGTGTTATTAACCTGTTGCGCTTTTTTCTCTTCTATTTTCTTTTGTAGGGTTAGAATAAATTCTTCCATTTTTTGTACTGATATTTTCTTATCAACATTATCCTTAATACTCCCTACTTTAGTAAAACTCGCTTGTACATATTGAAGCACTTGCTTACTTGAATCGCTATTATTTACTCTTACATTTTCTACTGATTGCTTATAATAATCTTCTATTTCTGTATATATGTGTTGCAAGGCTTCACGTTCCACTTTCACTTTTTCAAACTGTTCTCTCCATTGCTGCGCTTTTTGTTCGAGTACTTCTACAGAATCAGCTTGTGTTTCCTGATTCATTCCTTCAGCTCCATTTAAAATCAAATTCTCATGCTGCTCTGCTTCTTTCACCAAAGTATCAATCGTTTTTGGAAATACAATTGCAGTTGAAACAGTAGAATGTATTTTTGTCTCATTTACAAAAGCAGCCTCTGTATACGTAACTACTTGTGATCCCATATAGAAAGCTATTGAACACATACATGGTAACATGAGTATTGTTTTTATTTTTTTTGATGATTTCATCATTCCAACCTCTCCCATTACTCGTATTCAATTCTCTATAAAGAACATAATTTCATTATATAGAATAAAATCCGAAAATGAAATAAAAAATATAGTATTTTTTTACATTTTTGTTACACATGACCTTTTCGCGTGGTAAAAAACCTAATTCCATCAATCTAATCTCTCGTATACATATCTCCGTATAATAGTTCGAAAATAATATATATAAATAGACTATCAATTTGATAGCCTATTTATATAATTATTTCTCTCTACCAACTGTTTGCTGTGCATCATTATTAACTAGTATTGAAGGTTTCCCCAATAATATCTTTATATTTATAATCTCTAAAATGGAGAAAATAACGGAATTATACAGATTGTCCTACATCTGCAGATTTCTTTTTCTTTTCGCTATCAATGCTACGGATTGCACTAAAAATAGAAATTGCAGAGTACCCAAGTAAACATATGCCTGGAATAATTAAAAGTAAGGCTGCTCCTGCTTTTGAATTCGCATAATTCAACAAATATCCCACATATGGAACTGTAATATTTCCATATTTCCCAATAACATTTTCTGCTAAGACTGGTTTTAAATCCGGGCCATTATTATTGTCACCTTTTGTTTCATACATTACTTTCCCATTTACGTTTTTCACATCAATAATACGGTGAGTTACAATTTTTTTATCGCTTTCTTTAAAAGTAATTACATCGTCTTTTTTATATTTAGATCCATCTTTCGTTGGTTCGATTGCAATAATTGATCCTGTTAAAAATGTTGGTTCCATCGATCCAGATAGTACTGTTTTAAATTGATATCCCATTACAGTCGGATCCCCGCCGCTTGCTTTTGATGAGATGACAATAAACGCTAAAAAAACCATTAACGCAAATAAAACAAATGAAATGACGTTACTCATAATCTTCCAAACTAGTTTCATCTGTATCTCCTCCTCTTTATTATGTATATGCACGTAAAAACTAGGATATCCTAAGATGTTCTTAAAAGAGAACCCAAATTAATACTATAATGAACGAATAAAAAACGCAATAAAAAATAGGCAATTGATCATTGCCTATTCCACTTCTGAAACTGCATTCTTTTTAGCTCGTCTTACCACATATAAACCAATTATTATTAAAGCAATAATTCCAGCTCCAATACTTACCATCAACCCAAAAGGATACGTAGGCTCAGCTGGCTTTATATTTTTTTTCGGCATTGCAAATGTAATATCTTCCTTAGACAGAACATTAATGCTTTCAATCATTTGATTGTTTTTTGTCACGTCTACTGTTCCAATTACATCCCCGCGATGAATCCCCTTTTGATATAGCTTTTCTTTATCAACCGGAGCCGTTCTAAAGACTGTTTTTACATTCTTTCCTTCGTCTTTCTTTAACATCAATTCTGCACTTTTTTCAAGTTCACAATCTATATTTTTATCTAAATATGTTGCTTTCTGATGCCAATTATTTTTATCTAAAACCATTTGCTTAGCAAATTGCGAGAAAGAATGATCTGCAATTTGACGCATATCTTCGTAAATCTCTGGTCTTTGTGACGCCATCACAACATTGACAATACAATTACCATCTTTCTCATTTAATAATACAAGTGTATTGCGTGCTTCATTTGTAAAACCTGTTTTTCCACCAATACTATATGAATTTTCGAAATAAGTAGCCTTATTAAAAATAGAAACCGTTTGTCTAGATGTTGTAACCGTTGTTCGTTTCGTATTCATAGCTTGTAAAATCTCAGGGTATTGTTGAACCCCTCTCGTGATCATTGCCATATCATATGCCGTCGTATAATGATTCGGATCATGTAAACCATTCGGCGTTACAAAATGACTATCCTTTGCTCCTAACTGCTTCGCTTTCTCGTTCATCATATTCGCAAAGTTTTCTATACTTCCACCAATACGTTCACCAATTGCATACGCAACATCATTTGCACTTAATACCATTAAAATTGTTAGTGCTGTATTACGATTGATTGTTTCACCTACCTGAAATTCAAGTTGATAATTACTCTTTTCCTGATCTAATGCAGGTTGTGAAAACGTAAATTGCTCCTCTGGCTTCGTATGCTCCATTAATAAAATAGCAGTCAATACTTTCGTCATACTTGCCGGAAATGCATGTTGATGTGCATTTTTGTCATACAAAACATCCCCTGTTTTTGCATCAATTGAAACTGCAAACTGCCCAAACACATTTGGACCCGGACCAGGTGCCGACACTGGTTCAGTTCCAGTTTCAGCGTACAATGTCATAGGCGTTAAAAAAAATAAACAAATCACCATAATGAAAACCGAAATCTTCTTACAATTTACCATATGACTCTCCCTTTTCTATTTTCTTTTACCTTATATACTAATTCTACCAATCCGACATTAAATTGGTATTTAAATGGAAAATTAATTACCATTTTTCACTATATCATAATTTTACAAGGAAAGACATAATCACACACATAAAAATAAGAAGGACTCATTCTTTCTTATCCTTCTCATCAGCCAATAAATCTATTAAATTATTCCCAGCTTCCTCTTCTGTAATCTCATCGGTCATGCCCATGAAGGACCAACCCTTTGAATCTATCCATTCAATAAACTCATCTAAAAACTCATCATGAGAGACATCAACATCAAGAATCGCACCATTTATTGAAATCGTTCTATTTCTAGATACACGCATCTTGAAAGATTTTCTTACCATTCTTATATACCTCTTTAATCTATAAAATATTTATAAATCTATTTTCTATCTCTGTTATACCCTATTTCCATGAAATTGTAAAAAGAAGATCCTACCAAAACAAATATAAATGTAATATTCATTTGCTATGTTGCTTCATATAATCCTCATAAATAGGTATTGCGCTAGCATCACCAGCATCAGCTTTCGCACTGTTAAAATTATTTCCTGCTTTCAATCCATTTTGTCCGATATCAAGATCATGTAAAATACGGTGAACATATACTAAAGCTGTTGTATCATGATTTTGAATTGAAATATGAAGTAATTTTCTAGCTCGGTCTAAATCTTCTTTATAAATTGCCTTTAGTCAACGAAGCAGCTTCTTTTAAAGTGGTATCAATTAACTTGAATCCCCATTCGTTCTCTTGCCAAGCTGGAGCATCCGGTCTTCTCAAGATTCTCATACCTTTCCCAACCTGTAATCGTATTTAAATCACTATGCATTTCTCTTATCTTCATTCCAATATCTTTTGATTTATCTACCTCTTCGATTTGCTCAGTCTTTTCAGCATTCATTTCTTTCTTATCTGCTTTATGAAACAACATAATGCCACCGCATATTAATCCAAATAAAACAAGGCCTCCAATAACAAAAGCAATTCCTTTTCCTATCCTTTTAAACAAAGTGACACACTCCTTCAAGTTATTTAGGTAACCTCCTAAATTATATCAATTTTAAATCGTATTATCTTATGAAATTAATATTCAACTTGATGAAAGGCGAAAAATCACTCTAGCTTCATGAGTGAGTAATCCCCTTACTATTTACTATTAAACTACATGTAAATGTGCTCGCAATAAATATAATCATGTCATTCTATCAGGTTCCATTTTAAAGATTATAGTAAAAACTATTGTAAGGTGTCACTTAATTTTGTATAATCAAACAGACAGAATTATCAGATATATAATTCATCACTTTTATCATGATCCCGTAGCTCAGCAGGGAGAGCGCCACCTTGACAGGGTGGAGGTCGCTGGTTCGAGACCAGTCGGGATCATAAAGTGAAACTTTAATCAGTGGGGGTTTTCTTCATCCCCCACTGATTATTAGTTGAACCAATCGGGCTTTTACGGACAGTTGATCCCCCACCTATCTTCCTCGTTTCTCTCTGAATCTTGAGGTGGGGGTCTTACTGCCCGTTAATGCGGGATAAAATACGGCAAAATAGCGTTCTACCAATTGGTAGAACGCTATTTTTATACGATAATTTACTCGTTGATTTAGCCAACATGGTTGCTGATTCAAGCTATACAAAAGAATTCAATGAGATATTTAATAAACATCAATGTCACTTTCCCTTTATTTATAATCAATTATGGGAAATATTTTTCAACTATATATACACAAAGAGAGGGCATATATTTATCCCTCTCTTCTGTCCAATCAATATTAATCTTGCTCATCCATCATTTCCTCAAACGCAGCAGACACTTTTTCAAACTCCTTGTCACTCTCAATGTATGACAATTCACCATCATCTTCTACTCTTAAAAAGAAGATGTCAATGTCTTCATCTGTTTCCTTTTGAAGGTCTTCTACAAAGCCGACAGCAATGTATTCTGCTCCTTCGACATTCATCGTTCCCAGCACTTCAACTTCCTGCTCCTGATCACTCTCATCGCTAATGGTAAAAGTTTCGCCTACTTCAATTTCCACCATATTCGTACTCCTCCTTTCATACTCTAAAAAATAGAGCGTTCAAATCGCATACCTACTAACATATCTTTCCATAAAAAATCAAATTAATGCGTAAAAAACAACAAATTCTTGCTGCTTCAGCGTAAATACCCAACCAAAAGGATATCGGATATCATTCGTGAATATGAACTAACGCATTTCGTATTAGATAATTGGATCAACTAAAGTGATTACAGTCCCAACGCTTTCGAAAAATTAGAAATATACTATTTTAGATTTTCGAAAGACCTCCTTGATCCGCAAGTATTTCTTTCATATAGGAAGCAGGCAAGCCGTCTTGTAACAGCTGTTTCATCATTTTCATATAAGGATTAATATGCTTAAAATATTTCTTATAGGATGCGCATAGATAATTTAATCCTGGCTCATTTTGATTTGAAACTAGAAATCTATTTTTAGGACATTCGCCATGACAAGCGAATCGAACCTCGCAATTTCTACACACTGAGGGCAGTGTATCTCGCTTCTTCTTACCAAAGGCAAGCTGTGATGGGGAATTTATCATATTTACTAATCCATCTGTAATATTTCCTAATCGATATTTAGGATAAACGTAATGATCACAAGAAAACAGATCACCATTATGTTCCATAGCGACCGCTCTACCACACTCTTCCGAAAAAATACAGACTGGTGACGGAATTCCGATCCAGGAAGCTAATGCCCATTCAAAATTCATAACATAAACCGACCCTACATCATGCTGCACCCACTCAATAAATTTACACAATAAAGAATCTAGTATATTAGCACTAAACAAAACAGCTTCTTCAAGTCTTCACTTGAAAAAGCTGTTTCTAATAAAAGCATATTACTATAGTAATAATGATTTTTTTACAATATGTACATGAACTACAATGACTTTAAGGTAATACATATACCTTTACTGTTCTAACTCCCCAGTTCCAAACTTCCTGCTTTGAAGGTATAAATACGTCTATTTTATTCCCTTTAATAGCTCCACCAGTATCCCTAGCTCCAGCTGGTCCATATCCCTCTACATATACATTCGAGCCAAGTGGAATAACTGAAGAATCCACAGCAATCACTTTTAAATTTGGATTAGCAGTTAAATCATCTCCCATACTCGTATAAACATGTTCACCAGGTTCCGCACCATTTTCTTCCGGGTCGTTTGAGTATGCTGTTGATCTAACCGTTAGCTCACGCGTATTTCCTATCCATTGTCCACTATCTTTGAAATAATTCATTTTTTCGTCAATCTTATTCCAACCTGTTTTCATCGTTCCACCGGCTGCTTCATCTAAGTAATACCAACTACCACCTGTTTTCAACCAGCCTGTCTTCATTGCCCCGCCAGCTGCTCCATCCAAGTAATACCAACTTACTCCGTATTTCAACCAACCTGTTTTCATCGCTCCGCTGGCTGCCGCATCCAAGTAGTACCAACTACCACCTGTTTTCAACCAGCCTGTCTTCATTGCCCCGCTAGCTGCCGCATCCAAGTAATACCAATTCTCTCCGTACTTCAACCAATCTGTCTTCATTGCCCCGCCAGCTGCTCCATCCAAGTAATACCAATTTACTCCTTCTTTCAACCAACCTGTTTTCATCGCTCCGCTGGCTGCCGCATCCAAGTAGTACCAACTACCACCTGTTTTCAACCAGCCTGTCTTCATTGCCCCGCCAGCTGATTCATCCAAGTAATACCAATTCTCTCCGTATTTCAACCAATCTGTTTTCATCGCTCCGCCAGCTGCCTCATCTAAGTAATACCAATTTACTCCGTATTTCAACCAACCTGTTTTCATCGCTCCGCCAGCTGATTCATCTAAGTAATACCAATTAGTTCCTTCTTTCAACCAACCTGTTTTCATCGCTCCGCCAGCTGATTCATCTAAGTAATACCAATTAGTTCCTTCTTTCAACCAACCTGTTTTCATCGCTCCACTGGCTGCCTCATCTAAGTAATACCAATTAGTTCCTTCTTTCAACCAACCTGTTTTCATCGCTCCACTGGCTGCTTCATCTAAGTAATACCAATTATTCCCTTCTTTCAACCAACCTGTTTTCATCGCTCCGCCAGCTGATTCATCTAAGTAATACCATTGATTATTTAATACAATCCAACCTGTTTTTTTACTACCATTTTCATAATAAAACCTTTCACCATTTTCTAATTTCCATCCAGCTTGTTGAGTAGAATCTTGCGTTATGTTATTTGATGTTTCTGCTAAACTAGCAATCGGTTGGAAACCGAAGCCCAGAACCATAGCTAAAGAAAGTGCTGTGATTTGTTTTTTCATAAATTCATTCCTTTTCCCTAAATTTGGCCATTGACTAAATCATCATACTATGTATAAGTATAATTGTTTCTAAGATAAGAATAAGAGTAGTAACAAAAATGTAATAAAAATAAAACAGAATGAAATCCAGATGCAAACTTATTGCATACTGGACTTGATTCTGTTTTATTCCTGCTATCTTCTACCTCTTTTACTAGCTTATAATTTCTTACTCATCAATACCACCAACACAATAATCCCCACAAACATAGCCGCTAAACATCCAATCAGTTTATAAAAACCTCTCTTTGTCAGCGTATTATCTTTCGTAATATCTTTGCGAACGAAGAAATACATGAATAGAATTAAAATAATACTTATACTAAACGCATAAAAAAATTGCATTTTTTCTCCTTCCTATATGTAAGACCTATAATTCATTATTTTCCACTTAATATCTTTTAGATAAGACAACAAACGAAATAAAAACCGTACTAATCGTTAAAGCAGCTAATATATTAAGTAGTTCTCCAGCTGTCAATATAATGATTTCTAAATGTAACCCAATTGAAAAAACAATGAAATATATCAATAACGCAAAGAAAGAATAAAACATCCCTTTTTGACGGATTAACTTCATCCTTTCGTCTTTCTCTTTAAATTGTGGGTGAAGATAACTTAAACAAAAGCACATAATCATCATCGATGCTAATGTATAAGTCGGAGTTGGCGGCGCAGAATGTGTCATAATCCCTGCTAATACCATGAATCCACTCATAATTAAAAAAAACATTCCTATAATCAAAAAGTACTTCTGTGAATAATTCATTAATATTCCCCCTTCTCTATCATTCCCGTTCTTTCCCTTCATAAATAAATACATTCTCAATGGTTGTCTGAAATGTTTTCGCAATTTCAAATGCTAAAGGAAGTGATGGATCATATTTTCCTTTTTCAATTGAAATAATCGTCTGTCTAGAAACACCAAGTTTTTCGGCTAACTTCTCTTGAGACAGTCCCAATTTTTTTCTGTATTCTACCATTTTGTTTTCCAAAGAAAATCCCCCCTCCTCCTTGAACAGAGTATAAATGTAAAGCATCCTTTACGTCAAGTATCCTTTACATTATTTACATAACTTTTCCAATCCTTCTTACTCCCGCCTATTCTTTTTGATCACGACTATTGTCATAACTAAAATGGAACATATAGTTAACTTTATTTGTATAGATGGTTTTCATTATATTTATCCCTCTGTAATGAGAAAAATTAATATTGTTATCTGCACTTTATCTTTTTAAAATATTACATTTTTTCTCCTATACGAATGAAGCTGGCTACCCTTTTTAAGCTATTTTCTGCTATATTTGCAAAAACTAACGATTTATGAACCATTTTCAAATCATAATCATCACTTACAAGCAAATTTTTCTTTTTTCCTTTCAATATTTAACACTATTGAAATAAAGTTTACGATAAATTCATAATTTTTTATTTTTTATACTATATCCTGTTATATTGTTGTATAATATTTTTGAAAGCGCTTATTATTTTAATATACATAAATCAAACCGCATTTTAACAAAACATTCTTACAATTCACCTTATATTTTCATATGGAAGATTTTGTTCCAAGTGCGGATGTACCAGATGAAATCACCTATTTTTTCCTTAAAATTACTTTATAACATGAAAGATTAACTTGGGTGATAAGTAATTGTGAATGCTTTTTTACAAAACGGATAAGTAATAATGTTTGGTATTATGTAAATTATCGTAATAACATAAGAGTAAAGATAACATTTACATTCATTACTGGTTCATCAATTATGAAAAGAGCAAAATGCATTCTTTCGCATTATGAAAGAAGGATTACATGCATTGGGAGGTTTAAACAAATGACGAGGAAGAATACAACGACAAACCCTTGGGCCAAATTCCATGGTCCGAACCTTGGTTATGTTATTGAACAGTATGATCGTTACGTGACAGGAGAAGGTTCTGTTGATCCGGAATTACAAGAGCTTTTTGAAACTTTTGGAGCTCCTCCATTCCAAGCAGATGTCGTAACAGGGGACAACAAGGAAACAAATTTTTCTCCTCAAAACACAGGAAACATTGAAAAAATTCTTAAAGTCGTTCAACTTGTTGAGCATATCCGTTCATTCGGTCATACATCGGCTCATATTAATCCAATGGAAGAGCCCGCTGATGGACAATCTCTCATCGAGAAAGCAATGAACGAATTGAGCGATGCAGATTTGAAAGCGATTCCAGCTAAAACAGTATGGGCAGATGCACCAAATGATGTTCACACAGCTTTTGATGTAATTAATAGATTAAAAGATGTTTACACAAAATCTTTAGCCTATGAATTCTCGCATATACAAGATAGTGAAGAACGCGCGTGGTTGCATCAAATGGTGGAATCAAATTCCCTGCGTCAACCATTAACAAATAAAAAACGAACTGCTCTCTTAAAACGCTTAACAGCTGTTGAAGGTTTCGAGCAATTCTTGCATAAAACATTCGTTGGCCAAAAACGTTTCTCCATCGAAGGCGTTGATATGCTTGTACCTGTACTAGATGAAATTATTTTAGAAGGTGCTAAAGGCGGCGTAAACGATGTCATGATTGGTATGGCTCACCGCGGTCGTCTAAGCGTACTCGCTCATGTATTAGAAAAACCATATAGTCACATGTTTGCAGAATTCAAACATGCAACAATAGATAATGCTAAAGTTAATACCGGCTGGACTGGCGATGTGAAATACCATTTAGGTAGAGAAGAAGTTGTCGGATCTGAAGAAGCTAGCACACGCGTTACATTAGCAAATAACCCGAGTCACCTTGAGTTCGTTAATCCAGTTGTTGAAGGTTATGCACGTGCTGCTCAAGAAGATCGTAAAAAAGCTGGCTATCCCGAACACGACGTTTCAAAATCATTCGTAATTTTAGTTCATGGTGATGCTGCATTCCCTGGTCAAGGTATTGTATCTGAAACATTGAACTTAAGCAGATTGAACGCATACCAAACTGGTGGAACAATTCATGTTATCGCAAATAACGCAATCGGCTTTACGACAGATAGCTATGATTCTCGTTCTACGAAATATTCAAGTGACCTTGCGAAAGGATTCGAAATTCCAATCGTTCACGTGAATGCTGATAACCCGGAAGCATGTCTTGCTGCTGCTAACCTTGCGATTCAATATCGTATGCTGTTCAAAAAAGACTTCTTAATCGATTTAATCGGTTACCGTCGTTACGGTCATAACGAAATGGATGACCCAGCAGTTACGCAGCCACAAGTTTATAAAAAAATTAAAAACCACCCTACTGTAAGAGCTTTATATGCAAGCCAATTAGAAGCTGCGGGCGTTCTAAATACAGATGAGGTTGAAACAATTACTCAATTCGTACAAGAGCATTTAAAATCTGAGTATGCACAAGTACCACCAGCAGATACAAGTGAAGCTGCAATTCATGTTAAAGTTCCAGATGTTGTTGCGAAAGGAATTCAGTCAATTGATACTAGTCTTCCGCTTGAAACACTTCGCGCAATTAACGAAGGGCTTTTAACTTGGCCAGAAGGCTTTAACGTATATCCGAAAGTGAAGAAAATTCTTGAGCGCCGTAAAGATGCTCTTGAAGAGAACGGTAAAATTGAATGGGCACTTGCTGAATCTTTAGCATTCGCTTCTATTTTACAAGAAGGTACGCCAATTCGTTTAACTGGTCAAGATTCACAGCGTGGTACGTTCGCACATCGTCATATCGTATTACATGATACAGAAACAAACGAAACATATTCACCATTACATCGCCTGCCGAATATTAACGCATCATTCTCTGTTCATAACAGTCCGTTATCAGAGGCTGCTGTTGTCGGCTACGAATATGGTTACAATGTATTCGCTCCAGAAACTCTTGTTATGTGGGAAGCACAATACGGTGACTTCTCAAATACTGCACAAGCATTATTTGATCAATATATTTCAGCAGGAAGAGCAAAATGGGGACAAAAATCAGGCCTAGTTCTTCTATTACCTCACGGTTACGAAGGTCAAGGACCGGAGCACTCTAGTGCACGTCCAGAACGTTTCCTACAATTAGCTGCAGAAAACAACTGGACTGTTGCAAACTTAACAAGCGCGGCACAATACTTCCATATTTTACGCCGTCAAGCATCAATCCTTGGTACAGAAGCAGTTCGTCCATTAGTCATTATGACGCCAAAAAGCTTATTACGTCATCCACTTACAGCTTCATCAGGTGACAAACTAAGTGAAGGACGCTTCCAACCTGCGTTAGAACAAGAAAACCTTGGTACAAAACCAAGCAAAGTAAAACGCCTTGTTTTAACAACAGGTAAAGTGGCAATTGATTTAGCAGTGGAAATCGAATCTGGTAAACACGAGTACAATTTAGATGAACTTCATATCGTTCGTATTGAGCAGTTGTACCCATTCCCTGCTGAAAAAGTTCAATCTATTATGAAACGCTTTAAAAACTTAGAAGAAATCATTTGGGTACAAGAAGAACCACGTAATATGGGTGCATGGCATTACATGGCTCCAATTCTGTTTGAACTTGCTGGAGATAAAGTGAAAACAGGATACATCGGACGCCCAGATCGTTCTAGCCCATCAGGTGGCGATCCATTTGCACACAAAGCTGAGCAAGAACTAATTGTTGCACATGCATTAGATACAAAGTATAACTTTCGACAAGATAAACAAGAAATAGAAGTTTTTAGCAACTAACAACGAAAGTGATGTGCTCTAGCTGATTTGGGCAGAGTTCCTTACAGCTCAATCTGTAAAGAATTTCTGTCCAATCAAGCTGGAAACTTTGAGATTACCGAAGAAAAAAAGACAAAACACACCGTTAGGCAAATAAGGGGAGGACATTTAAAATGATCGAAATTAAAGTACCTGAGCTTGCAGAATCTATTTCAGAAGGAACTATCTCACAATGGCTTATCAATGTAGGCGACAAAGTTGAGAAAGGTGGCAGCGTTGTTGAGCTTGAAACGGATAAAGTCAATGTAGAAATCATTGCAGAAGATTCAGGTATTGTATCACAACTACTAGGAGAGCCTGGAGATACAGTTGAAGTTGGCGACATCATTGCAATTTTAGATGCAAACGGCGCTGCAGTAAGTACACCTGCTCCAGCAGCAGCTCCAGAACAACCAAAACAAGAAGTTACAGAAGCACCTAAAGCTGAAGCTCCAAATGCTGCACCAGCTAAAACAGCTTTACAAGGTCTTCCAAATACAGATCGTCCTATCGCATCACCTGCTGCTAGAAAAATGGCACGTGAATTAGGAATCGACTTAAATGAAGTACGCAGCACTGATCCACTTGGCCGTGTAAGACCACACGATGTACAAGCACATGCTGCTGCACCAAAAGCAGAGCCAAAACAAGAAAAAACAAGTCCAAAACCAGCAGCAAAAACTGAATTTGAAAAACCAGTTGAGCGCGTAAAAATGTCCCGCCGCCGTCAAACAATTGCAAAACGTCTTGTAGAAGTTCAACAAACATCTGCAATGTTAACAACATTTAACGAAGTTGATATGACTGCAATCATGGAATTACGTAAAGAACGTAAAGATTCATTCGAGAAAAAACATGATGTTCGTCTTGGCTTTATGTCATTCTTCACAAAAGCAGTTGTTGCAGCGTTAAAACAATTCCCATTGTTAAATGCTGAAATCCAAGGTGACGAGCTTATCATTAAAAAATTCTATGATATCGGAATCGCTGTAGCAGCTCCAGATGGATTAGTTGTTCCAGTTGTACGCGATGCAAACCAATTGAACTTTGCTGAAATCGAAAGCGAAATTCGTGAACTAGGTAAAAAAGCACGCGATAACAAGCTTACATTAAAAGAACTACAAGGTGGTACATTTACAATTACAAACGGTGGTGTGTTCGGCTCCCTTATGTCAACACCAATCCTAAACAGCCCACAAGTAGGTATTCTTGGAATGCATAAAATTCAAGTAAGACCAGTTGCAATCGATGCAGAACGTATGGAAAACCGTCCGATGATGTACATTGCTCTATCTTACGACCACCGTATTGTCGATGGTAAAGAAGCAGTTAGCTTCCTTGTTGCTGTGAAAGAAATGCTTGAAGATCCAAAATCATTATTATTAGAAGGTTGATAGCCTTTCGAAATACAAAAGGCTGTATGAAAGTATCGATTTATTCGATCTTTCATGCAGCCTTTTTTTTATCATTTTAACCGAGAGTCCCCCACCTCAAGCTCTTGTAGAGGTAGGTGGGGGTCGTTCAATAAGACTCTAAAACAATCGTAATTTTTTTGAGTTCATAAGGGACAACTCACAATACATACAATGATAATGTATGTCTAGAACAAATTTACTGATAAGGAGGAATACAATGAGTACTTTCACAGCTTCCACAAAGCTAAAAATGAACAAGGATACCTTTTTCCTCCCCGACTCAAACGGGGGTGTCTATTTTCGAAACAACTCCAGTTCATTCCGAATGCAAGGTAATGGTATCTATGAATGGATTGAAAAATTAATGCCTATGTTTAATGGAGAACATACTTTGGAAGAACTAACAAGCGGACTCCCCCTCCCTTATCAAAATAGAGTTTTTGAACTTGGAGAACTTTTGCACCAAAATGGTTTTGTACGTGATGTAAGTCAAGATTCTCCTCATCAGTTGGAGAATGCCTTACTTGAGAGATACGCATCGCAAATTGAATTTTTAGAGGCCTACTCTCACTCGGGTGCCCTAAAATTTCAAATGTATCGACAAGCTAAAGTCCTAGCAATTGGATCTGGATCTATTTTCACTTCATTAATTTCTTCTTTACTTGAATCTGGTTTACCTGAGTTTCACTGTCTTATTACCGACTCTACCGCAACAAATCGCTCTCGATTAATTGAGATTGTACAAAAAGCCCACGATGCTGATCAAAATGTACTTGTTCAAGAAATAGATACAACGATAGATCGTTCCTTGCAGGAAATTTTTCAACATTTTGATTGGATTCTATATGTATCTCAAAATGGAAATATTGAAAAATTAAGAGCGATCCATGCGATTTGTAGAGAAGAAAAGAAAAACTTTCTTCCTGCTTTATGTTTGGAGCAAGTAGGCTTAGCTGGTCCTGTCATTACTACAGAATCTGAAGAATGCTGGGAATCTGCATGGCGACGCGTACATGAGACTGCCCTTCAAAAAGATCAACTATTAGAGCCTTTCTCTCCAATCGCTGGGGCTATGTTAGCAAACATTGTCGTTTTTGAGTTATTCAAAAATATTACAGGCTCTTCAAATAGAGAGCAAAATAAACAATTCTTTTTACTAAATTTTGAAACGCTAGAAGGCAGCTGGCACACTTCCATCAAACACCCGCTTATAACAACAAAAAACTTTACAATAGAAACGATACAAGACATTGATGAAACTCTCAAAAGACATTCAAACCAAAGCCCTTCGAATGAACTTTTTCGTTTTTTTGACCAATTAACTTCAAGAACCTCTGGAATTTTTCACATATGGGATGAACAAAATCTAAAGCAATTACCGTTGTCTCAATGCTATATCCAAGTTGCAAATCCATTATCAGAAGGACCTACTACGCTCCTGCCTACTATAATTTGCGGTGGATTAACGCATGACGAAGCACGCCGCGAAGCAGGTTTAACCGGAATTGAAACATATGTAACTCAAATGGTTCATTTCCTTATTCCTGAACAAGATGAATTCATTGGAATTGGGGCTGGGGAAACAATGGTAGAGGGCGTGTACCGTGCACTACAAAATCATTTAACACACACATTACAAACGAGGCAGTTGACCAAAACAGAAGAAATTACACAACTACAATTAACAGAGATTCACGACAAACACTGCCAATTTTATTTACGTGCACTCTCCGCGATACATGGGGAACCAATGGTAGGAATTGGTGAAGAGGTGCTAGGTTTTCCTGTTGTTTGGATCGGTGTACACAACCAGTGGTACGGTAGTACTGATTTAAATATAACATTAGCACTAAGAAATGCATTACAACAAGCACTACTTCATGTCCAAAATCAAGAAGTTCCCTATAAATCCAATATATTATTGGACTCCTCTATCCTTTTACACAGTGCAGAATCGTTTAGGGCTGAAATACAAAAAGAAGAAGAAATGCCACAATTAGAATCCTTGCAATTAGCCTTACAGAATTTAAAAGAACATAATCTTCATCCCTTCGTCCTGGACCTAGCAATTGAACCATTTTTAAAAGAAGGATTAGGCGGTGTAGTTGGTGTGGTAATCAAAGAGGAGGTAGAATGATGAGTCGGAAAATATTAATTGTAGGAGATGGCCTACTAGCAAACTATGTAAATCAGCAATTATCTGTTCACTACCCTATCATTCATCAAAATACACTTGAAGAGCCACTCCCTGAAAATATTCATCTTGCTCTCGTATTACACGATGGTTCTCCTTCCTCTATCCATCATGAAGCTGAAGAAATATTTCGCTCCGCTAACATTCCATGGCTTCGGGGCTTTACTTCATTTGGTGAGGGTATCATTGGTCCTTATGTTCAGCCAAATACAGCAGGATGTTCCCTTTGTGCTGATGCAAGACGTTTTATAGCTGGCTTTGACCAAAAAGAAATGTGGGAGCTACAGCGGAAATATTCCTTAAAAAAGGATGATGCCATACAACGAGATGTATGCGCAACCCAAACTGGATTACTACAAATGTGTCAGCTTATTCATGCTGAAACAGAAAGGATTTTAACAGAAGGGCATACCTCTTTAGCTGAGGAACTCATTTTACTTAACATGCAAACCTTTCAATGTTCACGTCATTCATTTCTTCCTGATCCTCTATGCCCAATGTGTAGCACATTACCTGATGACACTGCAACGGATGCCTACATTTCACTCCAGTCAAGTTTTAAAACTGGCAATGAAAGTTATCGTTGTCGTTCTATTGAAGATTTAAATACATTTTTGACTAAAGATTATTTAGATTATCGGACTGGACTTTTAAATGGAAAAATGCAGCATTCCTTATTACCATTTGCTGATGTTATTGTAAATATGCCGTTACTTTTAGGGAATGAAGGAGTTGCGGGCCGAACACATTCATTCAGGGCTAGTGAAGCAACTGCTATCTTAGAAGGATTAGAACGATACTGTGGAATGACCCCTCGCGGGAAACGGACAAATGTTCATGGTAGCTACCGAGAGTTAGAAGATACAGCCATCAATCCTCTCACAATCGGTGTACATACAGATGAACATTATAAAAAAACAGATTTCCCATTTAAACCGTTTGATCCTGATTATCCTCAAGACTGGGTATGGGGTTATTCTTTATCACAAAATCGTCCCGTCTTAGTTCCAGAATCGATTGCATATTATAGCCTAGGACACAGGGACGCTTTTGTTTATGAAACTTCAAACGGCTGTGCAATTGGAGGGAGTTTAGAAGAAGCGATTTTCCATGGCATTTTAGAAATAGTCGAACGCGATGCTTTCTTGCTAACTTGGTATGCACAATTACCACTTCCCCGCCTGGATTTAGCTTCTGCGGACGATGTGGAATTACAATTGATGATTGAACGAATGCGCACGATTACAGGCTATGATCTACATGTTTTTGATGCAACGATGGAGCATGGTATTCCAAGTATATGGGCCATTGCAAAAAATACAAAAAAGGGTGGAATGAATCTCGTCTGTGCAGGTGGTGCCCACATGGAACCAATGCGAGCTGTTAAAAGTGCTATCCATGAATTAGCAGGTATGTTACTTACTATGGATGAAAAACTTGAAGCAAACAAGCAAAAATACGAACAATGTTTACGGGATCCCTATCTGGTCACCCAAATGGATGATCATAGTATGGTATATGGTTTACCAGAAGCCGAAGAACGCCTTCAATTTTTATTGAATGACAATCGGTCTGTACAAACATTTCAACAAATGAATCAGTTAAGATCTATCGATAGGGACCTAACTTCGGACCTTCGCCATCTTTTAGATCGACTACATCACTCAGGTCTTGAAGTCATCGTCATTGACCAAACTGTTCCTCTCATACGAAAGAACGGATTATATTGTGTGAAAGTACTAATTCCTGGTATGTTGCCAATGACATTTGGACATCAACTTACTCGCACAACAGGACTACAAAGAGTACTTACCGTACCACTGGAACTTGGATATACCAATGAGCCACTTACATTTGAACAACTTAATCCACATCCTCATCCGTTTCCATAAGTCACAATAAGGAGGTAGATTGATGCAACTAGAAACATTTCTACACCATTTGCATTTTTCCATTGATGAAATCATGCCCCAAGACAAGGAAATTAACTGGGCTGATGCCCCCCTTCCCTATAAACTATACCGTAATCTACCTGTCATTCCTCTTTCTCTAGAGGTACCGCTAACATTGCGAGATCAAAATCTGTCTAAAGAACCCACTCTCGAGCAAATCGGACATTGTCTCTGGTATACATTTGGCCTAACTCAATTGTGCCAGCCTTCCCTCGGCTTAGAAGAACAAAATACAACAAATATATACCGAAGATTTATTCCTTCTGGAGGAGCTCTATATCCAAATGAATTATATTTGTATTTAAAAATGAATCATTGTCCACAGGGAATCTATCATTATGACGCAGCACATCATCGTCTCGTATTACTGCGTGAAGGAAATTTTGACTCTTATCTCACGGAGGCACTTGGAAATCGCTGCAATCTATCTGCTTGCTTCGGCACCGCCTTTGTATCAACAATGTTTTGGAAAAATTTCTTTAAATATAATAACTTTTCCTACCGTCTCCAAGGTCTAGATACTGGTGTCCTCATCGGCCAATTACTAGAAGTCTCTAAACAATTCGGCTATACATCTGGTGTATATTTTCAATTTCTTGATAGAGCCATTAATCATTTACTCGGACTATCGGAGCAAGAAGAAAGTGTGTATGCAGTTATCCCATTATCTAACCACCCTGTAGAAGAATGGTTTCATCCAAATAATACATGCGCAAACGTTACTTCTTATGAACTCTCACAGCAGCTTCCCGTTTTAGAGCATGAACACTTTGTTCGATCAAAGAACTTTACTGATCACCCTCTAATAACAAGAATGAATGCAGCATCTATGCTAGATTCAACTGAACAATTTCGAACTGTGACGGAAGAGGCAACTGTTCCACATCACACACAAACTTTGACACTCCCCAGAGTAGAGCGATTATCATACGATTTCGCAACAGCTTTTCAAAAACGTTATTCACCTGATTTAGATTTTGTCTTAAGGAAAATAAGCGATACGCAACTAGCTACTTTGCTTCAAGAAGCAACTCTTTCCTTTCCTTATCAAAATGATTTAGACGGAACACATATAAAGACAAAATCACGTGTCTTACTATACGGATGCTTTTATAACGTAGACGGTTTGCCAAATGGTGCCTATTCCTACGACAGTAATGCTCATACATTAGAAAAAATTCAATTAGGAGATCTCCGCTATCCTTTACAATCCGGTATGACAATGGACAATGTGAATCTCTTTCAAGTACCACTCTGTTTACATGTAATAGGAAATAAAGATTATTTAAAAAACGATTTAGGTTATAGAGGATATCGAATTCAACAAATGGAAGCTGGAATGCTCGTCCAAAAACTCGTCTTAGCAACCTCAGCTATGGATATGGGAGGTCACCCGCTCTTAGGATTTGATGCAAACTTATGTGACAAACTTTATGAAATTGATACAAAAAGAAAAACGACCCTTATTCAAATTCCCGTTGGTCCCTATCGCCATCGCACTTGGTTAAAAGGATATTTGCATAGCTAAAAACACGCCCTGCGCTTAGTACACTGTGCTAGCAAAGGGCGTGTTTTTGAAGGAATTTTAATTACCTAAATCGAATATACAAATTTAGGTAATTAATATATAAATCCATTTTGATTTTTCAACATGTAAATTGCTGCTACGAAGAACAAAAGGTACCTTACATTCGCTTTCTCCCTCTGTTTTCACTTGGCATGGGGCAGGAAAAGGATCTGACCGCTTCTATGCATGGCTGGATGTTCTCTCCTACCTAAAAAGAAGGGGTTTTGTCGTTTTTTAATTTGGATTTATATAAGACCTGCTTTCACTACTAAATTACTTTAAAGATACTCTTAATCTGTCTTGCAAACAACCAATTCTTCGTTCCGCAGTTATCATTTAAACTATCTAGCATAATAGAATTTCCATTAGAGAACTTCAACTCTAATGTTGTATTTTTATCATTTGTTTTTAGGCTTATATCTGTAATATTCTCATACTTTAATTTTTCAACTTTAATATACTCTTCTTGCACCTGACCAATGACAACATGATCTTGGAAAAAGAAGAACACTTCCGCTTTTTTTCCAAAGCAAAATACATTTTTCGGGTAAATTAAAGTAGCGTTATCAATCGCAACACATAGCTCTTTTATTTCTTGGACAATTTCTCCAAAGTCCTCCTCATGTCTTGCATTTGACTCCGCAATCCACTCTTCTACTGTTCTCATATTTATTGCCATTTCTTATCCTCCAGCATCATTCATTACTATCTTGTCTCTATCATATTTTTATGTATGAAAAAATAAGTACTATATGAAAATATAATAGATACGTACTACATTTTTCAAGGACAAATATGATTTTATATATTTTTTTATAATTCGGTGTTTTCGAAATGAAAAATAGTACTTCTATAAGAAGTACTATTCCGCTCGCCGCGCTGCTTGTTGAACTGGATCCCAAACACTGTTATATGGCGGTGCATAACTTAAATCGACATCTTCTAAATCATGAATGCTCATTTTATGAAAGAGCGCCATTGCAATAACATCGATTCGTTTATCCACGCCTTCTTCTCCGATAACTTGTCCGCCTAATAGTTGTTTTGTATCAGAACGATACAACAATTTCACATAAAGTGCTGTTGCATTTGGATAATATCCAGCCATACTTGTTGTATCTACTTTCACTGTTTTATATGGTATTTTCAATCCACTTGCTTCTTTTTCACTTAAACCCGTTCTCGCTAAAGTGAGTCCCATAAATTTAATAATGCTCGTACCGAGAGTGCCTTTAAATGCTCTTCGTTTATCAACCATATTCAATCCTGCAAGACGCCCTTGCTTATTTGCAGTTGTACCGATTGGAATATGATCATGCGTTTCTTTTATGATGTGATAATGCGTTGCACAATCTCCTGCTGCATAGATATCTTCCACATTCGTTTGCATATAAGCATTTACTTCTATAGCCCCTTTTTTGTTCGTGCGAATCGCTGTTCCGTTAACAAACTCTGTGTTTGGCTGCACGCCAACTGATACTAGAACGAGATCCGTTTTATACGTTCCTTTATCTGTTTCAACAAATTCAACTTTCTCTTTCCCCTTAAATACTTTTACATTTTCATTTATTAAAATTTCAATATTATATTTTGCTGCTTCTTCATGTATATATGCTGCCATATCAGCATCATAAATTGTGCCAACATGTTCATTTCGCTCAATCATTCGCACCTTTTTCCCAAGCTCTACAAATGTTTCAGCCATTTCAAGGCCAATTGCCCCGCCGCCAATAATTGTTACTTGCTCAACATTCTGTTCCTGTAACGTCTCCAATATTCTATGAGCATCCGGAATTGTTTTTAAAAGATGGACACCTTGCAGGTTGTTTCCTTCCCAGTCCGGCATAACAGGTCTAACTCCTGTCGCAATTAGCAAGCGATCATATTTATATTGAAATGCCTCGTTTTCACTTGTATGTATACCATGCACAATTTTGTTTTCAGTATCAATTTTCGTTACTTCATGGTATGTTTTCGCATCAATTCCATACTTATCACGAAATGTGCTAATGTCTCGTGCAATTAATTTTTTAGTAGAAGCAATTATACCGCTAATAACGTACGGAAGTCCACACTGCGCATATGAATATATTTCACCTTTTTCTAACGTTACAACTTTTGCTTCTTTATCATTTCTAATAATTTGCATTGCTGCACTCATGCCAGCTGCATCTCCGCCAATGATTACATAGTTCACTAAACCACTCCTTTGTACAGTCTCTATCGTTTACATTCTCCAGATTCACTGTAAATAAATCCTTTTTTCTATAAGTAGCTTATACAAAGTATATGTTTTCTCCATCTTGTTTACAAATAAAACCATTCCGTCCAAACATAACAACGCATACCTTTGTATATACATTTTGATTTTCCAACATATAAGTCGCGGCTATGCATACAAAAAGAGCCTTGCACTCATTTTCTCCCTTTGTTTTCACTTGGCATGGGGCTCAAAAAGGATCTGACCGCTTCTATGCTTGGCCCGACGCTCTCTCCCACCTAAAAAGAATGGTTTTCTGTCAGTTTTTCAATTTGTATTCATATATTTTTAAACACCCTTTGAACACTATAGGTAAAGCGTCGTGTCCCATAAACCTAATTATTAATATGCTATAACAATCGCAATGGAAAGTAGGTGAAAAGAATCAATGTGCAGTAATTTTCTTATCTCTACTCCTGCTGAACCAAAAGTTGTCCAATCACTTGAACAGGAATTCAGTATTAGTGCAACACTTTACGGTGCACAGACTTGGTCGGCTGATAGCGATACCTTTTTTCAAGAAATTTGGAAATCTACCCTATTTGCATCCACCTCTCAGCCTGACGATGCTGTCTATCCACTTGGTATTCTAAAGATTATCAACCTCTCTTACGACACAATAACAGTTGTAACATCAAAAAAATTAAACAGTAGACTGGAGATTACAGTTCCACCGAATTCGGAAGCCATACTTTCTTCCAGTTCTTTATCCGATGTCCAGGCTAGTACAACTGGCAGAGCAAGTAGAGTCAACTTTCTCTTTCATATCTTTTTTTCTCGCGAACCAGCTAGAACTTCCCTCATGCCATTACAGAAATAACAAAAAGGTAATCTTCCCTTTAAATTCTTCTATATTTTTCAACCAGAATAAGGTAATCATTACCATGACACATAAAAGGATTTGTAACATGAAATGCAAACACATAAAGTGAAACTTTAATCAGTGGGGGTTTTCTTCATCCACCACTGATTATTAGCCCTCACCAATCGGGCTTTTACGGGCAGTTAGTCCCACCTATCTTCCTCGTTTCTTCCTAAATCTTGAGGTGGGGGTCTTACTGCCCGCGAATAGCGGGATAAATAAAAAAGGTACACCACCATGATCGTTGATGTACCTTTCATCTCTACAACATAAAAAGTGATAATGCCTACTCCTTTGACTTTATAAGCTCAACATTATACGTCTCCACATCATTCAACTCTCCTGTATAATATGGATTTTCACGATACCACGACTGCTTTAAAAAGTATGATTGTATATCTTTCGTTTGAAAAACATGCCCATGCCGAGCATATATTTCATTTCTCGCGATCCGCAATTGTTCTTTTGTTAGGGACTGCAGCTCTACACTTGTTAACTTACGAATATGACTATCAGGAAAGAAAAATCCGTTATATACATATTTTGTTGTCACAGTTGATGGAGAAGAAGATGTTTCTTGTTTTTCAGGCTTCTTCTGAAACGAAAGTGTATAATATTGACTTGTCGATATATTTTCCACCTTTGTTTGTTCTTTTCCATTTGCACCTTCTTTTTCTAAATAAATAGAGACGCTTCCATCTGTAGCTACTGGTCCCCACTTAAATTCTTCCCCCACCAATGTCGTAATCGATTTCTGATTGGCATATAATGTTGCTCCCGCTACATTTGTTTGAATGGTAATGTAGTGACCTTTTAACGATAAGTCAACTGTTACATTATTTTGATTTTGTTTCATAAGTACAACCTTTTCTTCACGCGCTAGCTTCACATAATCATTTTTAAACTCTGATTGAAACGTTTGAATACCTGGGAAAAATGGTCCATATTGCTTTTCAAACATTTTATCAGTTGTCTTATCTAAATCTTTTCCATTTATTTTTAACAATGCATCTTTTTCATTCGTAAGGAGCGTTGCATAATAGGTTTTTGCTTTCAATTTATATCGATCAAATAGAAAGAGGTATTTTCCATCCTTCGTTAATACAAAATCTACTTTTTCTACATCATTTTGCTTCTTCTTTTGCTGTTGTATAGAAGCTTTTAAATCATTAACATAGGACGGATATTCTTTTATATACGAAAACAACGGTCTTACACTCTCTTTATCTACTACAAATTGCGGGTCATCTGTTGTAACAATATCAATTAGTTTTTCCGTATCTCTGTCTTGTAAAATCGTAACCATTCTATCAATTTGTGCTTGTGCAGAATAATACTTTGTTCCATACAGATATGCTCCGCCAAAACCAACAATAAAAAGAATGACAACCCCAGTCTATATTTTCTTCCCCTTGCTTATTTTCTTTCGTATCTGTGGTTCCTTTTCGTTCCCTACTCGCCGATGCTCATCCCTTCTAGCCCCACACCTTTGACAAAATCCCACGCCATCCATTAACTGTGAACCACATTTTGCACAAACGTTCATCCATTCCTCCACCTTTTCATTAGAAGTTTGTTAAACCTCCAGTTAAGGTATCAAGTATTGTTTTTATATAAGACCAAAGCACAATCCAGCTCGCAATTGAAATCAAAATATTTGCGATAATAAGTGTATATACTGGATCTAATCCACCTCTGTCTAACTTTAATATTGAAACAATTGTGCAAACACTCATACATATCACAGCAAGGCTTATAAATAACGGTAGTAGAAAAATTAATAAAAAACTAAATAAGAGTGCAATAACAAGGACAGCGACAGCTGGTGTCGATACTGTCCCCCACCCCCCTAGCGTTTCTAAAAAAGAAAAAGATGATTTCATGAGTTTTCCACTTACAAAAATGATAAATCCAATAAAAAGAAATAAAATTAAGAAATAGAAAAAGACTTTAACAGATTCTCCAAAAAAAGAAGGGGTTGCTTCAGGTACAAATCCAGCGCCTCCTATAATACCCGTTGCAATTAATGCAGTCGCACTCATCATCCGATAAAACATACAAGCAAATAAAAAACAAATGAGAACAAGACTTGTAATCCCATTCCTTACCTCAATATGTCCACTTTTCATAATTGCGGCCGGAGATTTTAATGCATTCTTAAAAAACTGAAAATATCCACTCGCAAATTGTTTCGCCTGCTCTACCGTTTCATTCGAACGATTCTCCTGGACAGGTGCTGGTTGGGACAACTGCTGTTCCCCTTGTTCTGCATGATGTTCTACAACTTGCTCTGTAAGTGAATGCCCACAATTACCACAAAATTTCGCTTCACTTGTATGCTCAGCTTTGCACTCTGGACATGTCATCCTATCATCTCCCTTGCATGTATCTTCAAGCCGTTACAGATTCAATATATGTACGAGGAGAGGAAACATGACTACAAGAAAAAGTTATATATTCTATACTTTTCCACCATATATATTCTGGTAATCTGCTAACAAAATGTTATTATAAAAAATACCGAAAACCTAAATTGATAAAGTGAAACTTTAATTAGTGGGGGTTTTCTTCATTCCCCACTGATTATTAGTTGAACGCATCGGGCTTTTACGGGATAAAATAAATAGATTGGACGAAAATTATGGAACTAGCATACTCAATTTTTCATATACTCCTTACAAGTTTGATACAATTATTTTCTTTAATCGGTATCATCATTTTGGTTGGTTTTGTATTAGGTTATTTAGAATCTCTTACACGAACATATTGGATGAGAGCTTTTGGTAGAAAAGGTTTCCTTTTAACAGCGTGGATTGGTGTTCCTATTCATGAATTTGGGCACGCTTTTATGTGTTTATTATTCAGGCATCAGATTATAGCAATCCAACTGTTCCCAACCAATACAAATAACGGCTATTTGGGGTATGTAAGGCACCAATATAATCAAAGAAGTATATATCAAAGAATAGGGAATTTTTTCATCGGAATTGCTCCTATTTTTTCAGGAATGATTACATTAGTAATCTCTATGTATTATTTCGTACCACAGTCTTATTCCTTATTTATAAATGCTCTTAAAACAAATGCTCAAGCTGCTTCTATCAATATCGACACGCTGCAAAATATTTTCTTATCATCCATACTTTTATTAAAAAGCCTTTTTACAGTTAGCAACTTATTTAATCCTTTGTTTTGGCTTTTTCTTTTCATCGCAATTTGTATCTCTACACATATTGCCTTGAGCAAACCAGATATAGAGGGCTCATTAGATGGAATCATCACTATGTTCCTTCTCCTATTTCTGTTTAATAGCATAGCAAGGCTTTTTCATTATGACAGTAATCAGCTAATAGGAAATGTAGTGAAATACAATACGTACTTACTCGCTTTCTCTAGCATCGCCATACTATTTTCATGTATCGCTGTATTCATCAGCTTTATTTGCTACAAAATTAAAACAGCTAGTTCGAAATGAACTAGCTGTTTTAATTAATTCTTCGTCTTATAATTGCAATGCTCCACAGGAACACGTGCATGTCCCTCTTCATCCGTACACCAAGACTGCGATTGAAACGCAAGAAAAATTCCTGCCCATTGCTGCTTTTTCTCAAAGTGGATTAATATCCCACCGTCTTGCCATGTACCATCATCATTCTTCCATTTCTCCACATTTCCTTGATTCATATGAATATCATGTATGCCGTTACCAGGTTTAAAATGAAAATATCGATCAGGCGCATTATCTTCCGGTCCCCATCGTTCTCCAAACGCATAAATAATTGCCTTTTCCTCTATTGCTCGTTTTATATAGTGTTCCATTTTTTCATTTAAATCATTATCCTGTCCTGACTTTTCAGGTGGCAGAGGGATCATCTCCTTCGAATCGAATAATTGTCCTCGCACATAATCTAACGCAATTCTCGGCTCATTATTTTTTATTTCCGTAAAACCAAATGGTAATGTCGGTAAAATTGTAATTGCTTCCGATCTAATATTTTCACTTGCAAAATATAAAACTTCTGATGGATAACTTTGTGATTTTACATTGATTGCGATCCGATACTCTACTTCAGCCTCCCCTTGCAAATGAACTTGATAATGAGGTGTCTTCCCTTTTCCAATCATAGATTGTAGTGCTGTACCTTTTAGGACTCCGTAGTTTTTTAAGGGCATGGGATCATCTCCTATTCATTGACTTAAAGCTCTTACTACTTTACAAATTACCCTAAAGCAAAAGAAAATCCTTCTAGAATAGAGGATTTTCTTTCAAACTTCTCATTGTAATACATACCACCCGGCAACCTCCACCACCACAATCAACACCGCTCCAAAAATCATAAGCGTTGTCTTCTTTAACAATTCATTCTCACGATACAGGATATTACATAAATAGGCCCCGAGTGTAATCCGTGATGGGCAAGCAATTGTCGCTACAGAAGAAGCTGTATTTTGAAGGGTTGTAACATATTGCCACGGAAGTCCTACATTCTGCGCTGTCTGCATTTGTAGTTTAATAAACATCGCATTTGATCCTGCGTTACTTCCCGTCAGAAAGCCACCAATTCCACCGATGAAAGGTGCTACAAAGACAAATAATGTTCCAAATGTTTGCCCTGCTGCGTCCGCTAATAATGTGTGCATACCCGCTGCACCCATTAATTCTGAAATCGCAATAAACATTGTCGTTGTAATTGCAAACGGTACCCATTGTTTGATCGTTTGAGATAAAGATTGTTTTATTATAGTAGATGGAATTCGAAAGAAAATGATGGCAAATAAACACGTAACACCAAGCCAAAAACCTGGTGAATACAATAGTTCTAGTTTGTAAGAATATGATGGTAAGTCGAGAACTGCATAAGATTGTAGCGTATGATGTAGAGACGGAATGAGACGAGATAGTAAGATACAAACCGTTAAAAATAAATAAGGACTTATAATTTTTAAAATAGAGGCTTCTCGTTCTACAGTTGCCGCATGTTCTGATAACATCTCCTTCCCTTGCCTCATTGTTATTTTAATGATAAGAAAGCCAAATGTAATTGTTACAATCGAACTTAAAATCCCAGCTAGTTCAACACTTACGTATGCATTAGAAAGATAGATTGATATAGAAAATAAGAGAAAAAAACCGAACCCTTCCTTCCATTTTCCCTTCACTGCTTGCCAGCCGCCAACTACATACAAAGAAAGTATGACAAAGTATGCGAATATCGGAATACTTAATAATGCTGTACGAGATCCTAAGTTTACTAATGGCATGTTGATAAGCTGTGATCCAATAATCGTTCCTGTTGCCATTGCTCCCCAGGAACTCGCCAATAAACCGATAAACGATAATAAAACTGCTTGAAATGGCTTATAACCTAGCGAGAGAAAAATAGGAGCCGCTACCATAAAACCAATTCCAAATCCGCTCACTGATTCGATAAGTGGACAAATCCCAAAACACATCAAGAGCATTTGTAATAATCGATCATGTGTAACTTGTTCCATAAATCGCGCGACTTGATTGATATACCCCATTTTGTTCATCAGGTGAAATAAAAAAATACCAAAAAACAAAACATAGCCTACAATAAAACAAATTAGTCCGCCCTTAAATGTCGCATGCATCACCTCACCTATTTGCAAGCGAAATATCGGTGTTAGTAAAACGATTCCACCGCATACAATATAGGAAATTAACGATGCTTTAAGTGATGTTTGCTTAAATACAAATAAACAAATAAAAATCATCATAATCGGAATAAGGGCTAACAATACAGCCATACCATCATCTCGTTTCTTATAAGATACAATTGTAACTATTATATAACAGTTGACGGAATATTCAATTCATTTTACAGCAGTTTTTTACTATTCTTTATCAAGTAAATGATCGAAAAAACGATACACTACAAGAAATACTATATTTCTCAAAAGGGGTTTTAGATATGAACAAAGAACAATTTTGGCAGCTGATTTCAGAAATGAATCAAAGAGAGGAAACGAGCGAATCGAATGAAGAGTATGTTTGCGTATGAGAAGATGACAAATGCAATTCTCAGTCGTGCAGATAAAATGGGCGTGGCTGTCTTTCAAGTGAATCCCGCCTACACTTCGATTGCAGGGAAAATGAAGTATATGCGGAAATTCGGTATCTCTATTCATCAATCCGCAGCTTTCACGATTGGACGCCGAGGGTTAGGATATAAAGAGAAAGTGCCCCAGGTGCTGCAGTCTTATATTCCAAAGAAAGAGGCGCACCACTGGAGCCATTGGCATCAATTAAACAATCGATTGGATATTCGTACGCCTCATTTCTATCAGTTATATGATGTGAATCAACCGAAAGAAGGGTTACAAATCGAGCGATTAGACTTATTTGAAAGTGAGAAGAAAAAACTAGCAAAATGATTTACATAAAGAAAAAAGAGCACCTTGTCACAGTCTCTTACGCTTATTACCAGAGCAGATAACAAGTCTAGGAACTGGATGCATGACAAGGTGTTCTACGCCTCGATATAAGAACAAAGTAGCTGTACCTATTTTGTTTTCCTAGGAAGACCGAATGGGTCGTCTCAGGGACACTACGGAACTTCTATATCGTTGTATCCTCTTTGTTGAACGAGGGGAACTGTTTTTGCTAGGGCCGAAACAGGAGAATCCCCCACCTCAAAGCTCGTGTAGAGGTAGGTGGAGGTAGTTCAATGTGCCACGGCTTGTTTGTTTTTTTTCATAGTTCTCATGGATTCTGCTACTTTAACCATCATGGAACATTCTACTCTCTTACGGAAGATGTCACAGCTAAAATCGTAGATTCCATTGATGGAGCCGGTTGCGTGCAATGCGTTGGCAGGGCAACCACCACTGCAGTAAAGTTTCGCCCAGCAGTCCTGACATTCTGGCTTCGAGTAGCAACTGCTCTCTTTAAATTGACATTGCATCTCTTGTTTTGTAATCCCATCCCAAATGTTTCCCATACTGTATTCGTTATCCCCGATGAACTGGTGGCAAGGGAAGAACTCGCCCCATGGTGTGACAGCGAAATATTCGGTTCCTGAGCCGCAGCCAGAAATTCTCTTTTGGATGCAAGGACCTTCTGAGAGGTCAAGCATGTAATGGTAGAAAGTGAATCCATTACCTTCTTCCTCACGCTTTAGCATTTCCTTGGCGAGAATTTCGTACTGGTTATAAATATCTGGAAGGTCCTTTTCGGTGAGTGCATATGGTTCCCGCGGATTACAAATGACCGGTTCCATCGAGAGCTTGTCAAAACCAAGATCTGCGATATGAAAAATGTCATTGGTGAAGTCAACGTTGTTATGAGTATAAGTTCCACGCACATAGTATTCTTTATCTCCACGCTTTTTGACGAATTCTTGGAACTTCGGAACGATATAATCATAGCTCCCCTTTCCAGTTACTGTTTTACGAAGGTGATCGTGGACTTCTTTTCTTCCATCAAGACTCAATACGACATTGTACATTTCTTTATTCAAAAAATCAGTGATTTCATCGTTTAGCAACATGCCATTTGTAGTAAAGGTAAAGCGAAACGTTTTTTTGTACTCTTTTTCTTTACTTCTTGCGTAAGCGACAATCCGTTTTACAACTTTCCAGGCCATGAGCGGCTCTCCCCCGAAGAAGTCGATGTCGAGATTTCGGTGATGACCGGAGTTTTCCAATAGGTAATCGATAGCTCTTTTGCCAACTTCATAACTCATAATCGCTCTGCTTCCATTGTATTTTCCTTGGCTGGCGAAGCAGTATTCGCATGATAAGTTACATGTATGTGCAACATTGAGGCAGAGGGCCTTTACATAAGTTTGGCGATTTCTTAAATCAATTGAGAGACTCTTATATTCATCCTCAGCAAAGAGTTTCCCATCATTTTTTAGCTCTTCGATATCTGCAATGGTTTCTCGAATGTCCTTCTCAGAGATATCGGAATCATGTACGTATTTTTCTAGCATCATTGTTATGATTTCTTCTGCAACAGTAGTCTCATAAAGCGTGATGATTTCATAAGCGAGGTCGTCAACAACATGTACTGATCCACTGTAGGTATCGAGTACGATGTTGTATCCGTTTAATTTATATTGATGAATCATATTTAATAATCAAACTCCTTTTATCTATAAAGTAAAGCTTCCGTTAATGGGGCTTTTACTTCTTGTTCATGCGGGATAAAAATGGCCGCCCATCTGGGAAGCAGTTGGGCGGTACGTTTCTCATTTTCTATCTGTTCATTATGTTTTCACATTTTTGATTTGCAACTCCGCAAGACGTCTTGCAAGCTGATTGGCAAGATGTTTGACATGCACCACAACCACCATGTTTTACTGTATCTGTCAGTTTACGAGTACTTAGTGTTACGATTCTTTTCATGACGTATAACTCCTTTTAAAAATATTTTTAAGAAACAACCTCAACATTTGTGAATGTTTTCACATTTAAAACTACAATTTGTGAAATATTTCACATTAATTCCAGTAACAATTTTAACAACACCTTTGGTTTACGTCAATCATTCTTGATGTTTTCATATTAGTTTGGGAATCAACTGTCCGTAAAAGCCAATTCGCTCAACTAATAATTAGTGGGAGATGAAGAACCCCCCCACTGATGTGAAAGGCCTTAATGGTTTGAAACTTGCTCATATAATATAGAGGCCCCCTTAACAGGCAGCCTCTTCTTCTTATTTCACTGCAGCAATCAGTTCACAAATTTCCTCTTCTTTTTCTTTTTCTAACAACTCAATTACCTTACTTCCCACAACCACTCCATCACATACAGTAATCATCTCTTCTATTTGATTAGTTGTTGATATTCCAAATCCAGCAACTACTGGAAGATGTACATGTGCTTTTACTTTTTCTAAGTAACTATGAATTTCTTGCTTAAAGTCACGTCTAACCCCAGTGACCCCCGCTACCGTTACCGCATAGACAAACCCTTGCGATTCACTCGTAATTTTTTCAATCCGTTCAACCGGACTCGTTACGGTAACAAGTGGAATAAGAGCAATATTTGCATCCCGAAGGAGGGGTGCAATAATATTCTGTTCTTCATACGGCAAGTCCGGAACGATAATGCCATCAACACCAGCTTCCAGACAACTTTGAGTAAACCGTTCTTTGCCAAATGCTAAAATTGGATTTAAGTAGGTCATAAGTACAAATGGAATGGTTACTTCTTGTCTTACTTCCGCTAATGCTTGAAAGATTCCTCCGAGCGTTGTTCCACTATCTAATGCTCGTTTTCCTGCCCTTTGAATTGTTGGTCCATCTGCAACTGGATCAGAAAAAGGGATACCAATTTCAACAATACTCGCTCCTGCTTCATCTAGAAAACGAATTTGCTCTTTTAACTTTTGTAAGCCGCCATCTCCCGCCATTATATAAGGGATAAATGCTTTTTTTCCATTTTGAAATGCCACTGTAATTCTTTCTACTCCCATCGTTTACACCTCTTCCATATAACGTTTTATACTTTCCACATCTTTATCACCACGACCTGATAAACAAATAACAAGCCCTTCATCTTGCTTCATTGTAGGTGCGAGTTTTAATGCATACGCCACTGCATGGGAACTTTCTAATGCTGGAATAATTCCTTCTTTTTTCGTTAGTAACTGAAATGCAGCCAGCGCTTCGTCATCTGTAATTGAGTGGTAGGAAACACGGCCAATATCTTTTAGCAAGCTATGTTCTGGTCCAACTCCAGGATAATCGAGCCCTGCTGAAATGGAGTGTGCCTCTTGAATTTGCCCTTCTTCATTTTGGAGGAGATACATCATAGAACCATGTAAGACGCCAACGCTTCCTTTCGTTAATGTTGCTGCGTGCTTCTCTGTATGAACCCCTTTACCTGCTGCTTCTACGCCGTAAAGAGAAACTTCTTCATCGTGTACAAACGGATAAAACATGCCCATCGCATTGCTACCACCGCCGATGCAAGCAACAACCGCTTCTGGTAATTTCCCTTCTAACGCTTCATATTGCTTCTTCGTTTCTTTCCCGATTACACTTTGGAAATCACGTACAATTTGCGGGAATGGATGCGGTCCAAGGACAGATCCCATCACATAGTGCGTATCGTGCACATGTGCAACCCAGTAGCGAAGCGCTTCGTTTACTGCATCTTTTAACGTTCCACTACCTGCTGCAACGCTTTCCACTTTCGCTCCTAATAGTTCCATTCTGAAGACGTTTAACTTTTGACGTTTTACATCTTCTTCTCCCATAAAAATGACGCACTCTAAACCGAGTAAGGCACATACCGTCGCCGTTGCAACCCCGTGCTGTCCAGCTCCTGTTTCAGCTACAACCTTTTTCTTTCCCATTCGTACTGCAAGAAGCGCTTGCCCAATTGTATTATTAATTTTATGGGCTCCTGTATGGTTTAAATCTTCACGCTTTAAATAAATTTTTGCTCCTTTGCAATACTTTGTGAGATTTCCAGCAAAATAAAGCGGTGTCTCCCTTCCAACATACGTTTGTAAATAATGCTCTAATTCTTGTTGAAATGCTTCATCTTGCATCGCTTCTTTATATGCTTCCTCTAATTCTAAAACGGACTGCATAAGTGTTTCTGGAACGTAACGTCCTCCGTATATACCGTAGTGACCTTTTTCATCTGGATATGCATATTGCATATTTAACACTCCTTCGCTTTTATAATAAATTGTTTTATTTTTTCGCTATCTTTCTTTCCATCCGTTTCCACTCCACTGCTGACATCCACCATATATGGCTTAACAGTTTCAATTGCTTCTGTAATATTTCCAAGATGTAATCCACCAGCTAATATGCACTTTTTACGAACTGTATTTGGCATACGCTCTAGTAACTGCCATGAAAATGTTTTTCCGTTTCCACCATGAAATTTGTCTTTCGGACTATCAAATAAGATAAAATCAGCTTCATAATTTGTTGCTTGTTTTATATCTTCGCTCGAATGTACACCAATCGCTTTTATAGACGGAATATTCAATCTTCTAATGTGATGATTTCCTTCATCCCCATGCAGTTGTACATGTGTTAAACCACAATCATTTACGATTTTCTGAATGACCTCTACCGATTCATTTACAAAAACACCAACTTTCATTACATCAGCTGGAAGCTCACCAATAATCTGTCTTGCCTTTTCAGGCGCAATTTCCCTTTTGCTTTTCGTAAACACAAATCCAATCGCATCTGCGCCATATTCACACGCTTTCTTTGCTGTTTCTACATCGGTAATGCCGCAAATCTTCACTTTCATGTTATCACCTTCAGCGATTGGAAGAAGTCTCTAACAGAAGGTGCAGTCATCAGCGCTTCCCCAACAAGAATTCCTTTTGCACCAGCCTGCTTCACACGTACGATATCTTCTTCCGTATGAATACCACTCTCACTAATCCAAAGCATATTTTCTTCATTCAATCGTTTCCCTAGATTTTCTGTCGTACTCAAATCCACTTCAAAAGTTTTCAAATTGCGATTGTTTATTCCTATCACATGAGGGTTTAGTGCTAACGCTACCTCTAATTCTGCCTCATTGTGGACTTCTACAATTGCCTCTAATCCTACTTTTTGCACGTATGCATATAACTCTTGTAACTTTTGCTCTGGTAGTGCAGCAACGATAAGTAAAATGAGATCCGCTCCCGCTTCGTACGCCCGGTCAATTTGAATCGTATCGATAATAAAATCTTTACATAGAAGTGGAATATTACTATTTGCTCGTGCTGTTTCTAAATCTTGAAAAGATCCTTTAAAAAACTGTTCATCCGTTAAAACAGAAACTGCTCCGGCACCACACTCTTCATACATTTTTACTTGCTTTGGTACGTCTACATGTAAATGAATATCTCCTTTAGATGGTGAAGCTCGCTTCACTTCAGCAATGACAGTGAAGTTTTGCAGTGCCTCTACAAGAGAGTGTGACTTCCGTTGTTTCTTCACCGGCGTATATGTTTCGTGCAGCGCTTCTACCTCTTTTTTCTTCTGCTCAACAATCTTGTCTAAAATGGTTTCCACTTAGTTCACCTTCTCCAATCTTTTATTACTTGCACTAATTAATAGATTCAATTTCGATAACGCTTTTCCAGAATCTATGCTTTGAGCCGCAATATGAATTCCTTCTTGCATTGTCCCTGCTTTTCCACTTGCAAAAAGTGCAAGACCTGCATTGAGTAGAACCGTATCACGGTATACACTCTTTTTCCCCTCTAGTACTTGCAGTGTAATATTCGCATTTTCTTTTGCATTCCCGCCTCGTATTTCTTCATTGCTCACACGAGAAAATCCATATTCTTCGGGAATAATACTCTCTTCTATAATTTTGTTATCTTTTAAAATCACTACATGATTTTCCCCTTGCAGAGATGCTTCATCTAAAAATCCACTTCCATTTACAACGAGCGCTTGTTTTCTACCAAGCTTTCGCAATACCTCTGCTACTGGCAACAACATATCTCGTTTGTATATACCAACAAACTGCGTTTCTAAATCAATCGGATTTGTAAGAGGGCCAATTAGATTAAAAATGGTCGGTACATTTAGCTCTTTTCTTATTTTCATAATGCGTTTAAGTGCTGGATGCATAGCTGGTGCAAATAGAAAAGCAATGCCGACTTTTTCTAATAAATAATCAATTTCTTTTGGTGTACATGCAATATTGACACCAAGTTCTTCTAATAAATCCGCACTCCCTGTTTTACTAGAAACCGCGCGATTCCCATGTTTCGCCACCTTTACGCCAGCCCCGGCAAGTACGAAAGCAGATGTTGTACTAATGTTGAATGTTTGTGCACCGTCTCCGCCGGTTCCACAATTGTCCATTGCTCCTTTTATATGACTTGCAAATGGTAATGCCTTTTCCCGAAGAGCACGAACGAGACCATATATTTCATTCGAAGTTTCGCCCTTTGCCTTTAACAATGCTAAAAAAGCTGCAATTTCACTTTCTAATATATCTTCACTTAAGAGTGCAAGGCCTGCTTCATACATTTCCTGTTCCGTTAAATCTTGTCCTTCAACTAATTTCCGAAGATAACTATTCATACTCGCTCCTCCTCTTTCACACTGGATAAAAATGCACGGATTAATTTCCCGCCCTCTTCCGTCGCAATTGACTCTGGATGAAACTGCAATCCGAAGAGTGGATAATAGTTATGGCGAACCGCCATGATTTCCCCATCATCCATCGCTGTTGCTAATACATCAAAACATTTTGGAATCGTATGCTTCGCCGCTACGAGTGAATGATAGCGCATCGCAGTGAACGGCTGTGTGACATATGAAAATATTGACGTACCATTATGTTTTACACGTGATGTTTTTCCGTGTTTAATGTGCTTCGCCCCCACAATTTCCCCGCCAAATGCTGAAACAATCGCTTGGTGTCCGAGGCAAATGCCAAGAATCGGAATTTGTTTATAAAAATGTTGAATTACCTGGATGCAAATCCCTGCATCCTCTGGTTTTCCAGGTCCTGGCGAAAGAATAATTGCTTTTGGTTTCATTTCTTCGAGTTCTTGAATCGTCACTTTATCATTTCGCAGGACAACAATCTCTTCCTCATATGCCCCTAACAATTGATACAAGTTATAAGTGAATGAGTCATAGTTATCGATGAGTACAATCATTTCATTACCTCCAAAAGCGCCTTCGCTTTATTTAACGTCTCCTCATATTCAGCAATTGGATCTGAATCATAGACAATGCCAGCTCCCGCCTGCACATATGCTTTCTGGTCTTTGACAACCATTGTGCGAATCGCAAGCGCCATATCAAGGTTTCCAGAAAAAGCTATATATCCTACCGCACCGGCGTACACATTTCTTTTTTCAGTTTCTAATCCATTTATAATTTCCATCGCCCTAATTTTCGGTGCTCCAGATACAGTACCAGCCGGCAAACAATACGCTAATGCGTCAAAACAATCCATTCGTTTTCGCAATGTTCCGTAAACTTCAGATACAATATGCATCACATGTGAGTACTTCTCTACTTGCATATACTTATCTAGCCCCACGGAGCCGACTTCGCTCACCCACCCGATATCATTTCGCCCTAAATCTACAAGCATCATATGTTCTGCACGCTCTTTTTCATTTGCTAAGAGTTCTTTCGCTATCTCTTCATCCTCTCCTTTTGTTTTTCCACGTGGTCTTGTTCCTGCGATTGGATTTGTCATCACTTTTTCATCTCGTACAGAAAGTAAACTTTCCGGTGAGGAACCAAGTACAACATAATCTTGGAAATCAATATAAAACATATACGGTGATGGATTTGCAATCCGAAGTTTGCGATATAGTTCAAATGAATCGCCTATAAATTCACTTTGCAGACGCTGAGATAACACAACTTGAAAAATATCACCAGCTCGAATGTATTCTTTTGCCTTCTCCACCATGTTGCAAAACTTTTCTTCTGTTATAGAAGAAGTAAAGGATAAGGAAGGCTGCATTTCTGTCACTTGTTCTTCTTTTCCATGTAAGACGTCTTGTTTATATGCCTGTAATCTCTCATACACTTCTTCAAAAGAGTCTGTATCATCTTCTCTGTATACATATACAAACGATAATTTTTGACGTAAATGATCGTATACAATAAACGCGCGGTACAGTAATACATGAACTTCTGGAATATTTATCGGGTCGAACAGTTCTCCTCCAATATCTTCATATTGCCGAATCACATCATAACCAATATATCCAACTGCTCCTCCGCAAAATGGAAATGGACTTTCCACCCCCGATGGCGCAAGGGTCTTTTTCAATACTTGTAATACATTTTCTTCTATCTTTTCAGTCCTACCATTTATCGTAATCTCTACCGCCGCGCCTACACTTTTGATTTCTCCGTATGGATCACATCCTAAATAAGAATAACGTCCCTTATCTTGATGAAGCTGCGAGCTTTCGAGTAAAAATTTTTTCTCACCTTTCATCTGGCGATATAAAGCAATTGGCGTTACACTATCTCCTTCTTCTTCATCAATTACCAAAAAGGATTTTCCTTGTCTCTTTTGCATATTAAATTGTTCTTTCGTTATCATGTCTGTCACCTCACTATTGGAAATAAAAAAAGTCCTCTACATATCGAAATATGTAGAGGACGATAAATTCACCGTGGTACCACCTCTTATTGGATGCAGAAGCATCCCGCTTTATTCAGGTACAAATATATACCTTATCCTTGTAACGGCGGAACCCGGGTTGCCTACTTCTTTCGGTTCAGCATACCTCTCGTAAGCCCATTCCGCATATGGTACCGCACCGGGCTCCCACCTATCCCCGGCTCTCTGGAACGTCTCCAATATACGTACTCTTCTTACTTAAACGATTTAGTTTATTCAGCTCATTTATTTTTATACACAAAAAGGGAGTACTCATCCTATAGAAAGGACGGGTACTCCCGTGGTGCCACCTTAATTCGTTACAAATGTAACGCACTTTAACGTATCAAAATATAATACGTGTCTCTTGTATCGATGAGATCATGTCGCCAAAGCCTACTTCTTTCGGTTCGGTTTGGAAGCTCCGAAGGCCATTCCATATTAATTCCATACTGATTCGCACCAACCATCAGCTCTCTGACATGTTCATAATACGTACTCTTCTTCATCAACGCTTGCATTTTTTAAGTTGAAATCATTATATTCCTTTCCTTTTTCATAAGTCAATACTTTTTTAAAATTTTTATTTATCTCTCCATTCAATATTATATTGACAAAACAACCTGTTTCTATGTAAATATAATAAATACTCTATTAAAATTAAGGTTTTTTGTCAGAAAATTATATATTCTAAAAATAAAACATTGTCAAAAAACGCTTACATTTCAGAAAATTCGTATTTGTATATGGATTTTCTGAAATAATCATGATAGATTATAATTATGCAAAGTTCATCAAAAGACATTACAAAAGGAAGGGGAACTACATGAATTCGCAGATATTAGTTTTAATTTCTATCTCTATTTACATGCTCGGGATGTTAGTCATCGGCTATTTTGCTTATAAACGAACATCCAACTTAACAGATTATATGCTTGGCGGGCGTACACTAGGCCCCGCAGTAACAGCATTAAGTGCTGGAGCATCTGATATGAGCGGTTGGCTCTTAATGGGCTTACCAGGTGCGATGTTTAGCGTTGGATTAAGTAGTAGCTGGATTGCGATTGGCCTAACACTCGGCGCCTACGCAAACTGGGTCTATGTCGCACCTCGCTTACGTACCTACTCTGAGATTGCAAACAACTCTATTACGATTCCAGAATTTTTAGAGCATCGTTTCCATGATGCATCTCATATGCTACGTCTTGTTTCTGGACTTGTTATTATGATCTTTTTCACATTTTATGTAGCTTCAGGATTAGTTTCAGGCGCTGTATTATTCCAAAATTCATTTGGCATGAATTATCATGTTGGATTATTCATTGTCGCAGCAGTTGTTGTAGCCTATACATTATTTGGTGGCTTCTTAGCTGTGAGCTGGACAGACTTCGTTCAAGGAATCATTATGGTAGTTGCTCTTATTCTTGTTCCAGTCGTAACAATTATGAATGTAAATGGTCTTGGACCAGCATTTGATACGATCAAATCAATTGATCCAACATTTTTAAATATTTTTAAGGGGACCTCTGTATTAGGTATTATCTCATTATTCGCTTGGGGCCTTGGTTATGTTGGACAACCTCATATTATCGTTCGCTTTATGGCCATCTCTTCTGTCAAAGAAATCAAAAGCGCACGCCGAATTGGTATGAGCTGGATGATTTTCTCTGTGGTAGGAGCTATGTTTACTGGTCTTATCGGTATTGCTTACTATTCAAAAGAAGGATTAAAGCTATCGAATCCAGAAACAATCTTCCTAGAACTAGGGAAAATTTTATTCCACCCACTCATTACTGGATTTTTATTAGCAGCTATTTTAGCAGCGATTATGAGTACAATTTCATCTCAGCTTCTTGTTACATCAAGTGCGGTAACAGAAGACTTATATCGAACATTCTTTAAACGTTCTGCATCTGATCGCGAGCTTGTATTTGTCGGTCGTATGGCTGTTCTTGGCATTGCACTTATTGGATGTGCATTAGCATTTAAACAAAACGACACAATCCTAGCGCTTGTTGGCTATGCTTGGGCTGGATTTGGTTCTTCATTTGGTCCTGTCGTTTTACTAAGCTTATACTGGAAACGTATGACAAAATGGGGCGCGCTAGCTGGTATGCTTGCTGGTGCTGCAACTGTTATCACGTGGACACAATTTAAGTTTTTAAAAGATTTCCTATATGAAATGATTCCAGGTTTCACAGCAAGTTTACTAGCAATTGTTATTGTTAGTTTACTAACAAAACCTTCAAAAGAAGTTGAAAAGCAGTTCGAGGAATTTGAGAAAATTGCATAATATTTTTAGACTAGGGAACCTCCGCTTTCATCATAACAGCGGAGGTTCCTTTCTTTTACTCACCTTTCGACAATTTCCTCTTTGAATTTAACAATTTCTTTATATTTCGTTAAATTTATCATAACACTACTTCGTTATAGTATGAGTATCGACACTCATACAGAAAGGGGAATAACGATTGATGGCATCACTAAGACACCAAAATACAAAAAACTTTTCACCTATCACAAATACTTCTTGTCCAAACATACAATCAAATTCACCTCAAATCTCACTTGCTCCTTCTGTTGTATCTGTAATTGGTGTGCATATACAAAAAAACAAACTAAAAATAAAAGTAGGACAAAACGCTGAATTATCTGTCTTTGTACTCCCAATTCAAGCAACAAACCAAGAGCTTATATGGAAAAATATGAATCATGACGTCATAGCAGTTTATGCAGATGATAACAAAGCAATCATAACTGGAATGAATCCTGGGCGAGCTGTCGTAATCGTAACAACTGCCGAAGGAAAATTTCGTGATTTATGTATCGTTCATGTTTATCCTTTTATAACAAATCCAAAATAAAATCCCTTGCTAACACGTTTATCAAGACCTAATTTTATAAAATGTTTTAATATAAATCTCTTCAACATATTATATATGTCTAATATGTTGGGGGATTTTATTATTTACATTCGTTCTTCGTTATATGGGGTCCCACCACATTGCTATCAAGCTAAGGTTGCGCCAGGGAAACTTCAGAAGAAAAGCTCACTCCTTATATAAAAATAGATAAGGAGTGAGCTTTTTTTGGCTATCGATAATGATAGGTTAATTTTACATGTATACGAGATTTATCATTATTCATCATGAATTTTTATTGATGGTATTTTTATATATATTTACTCATAAGAATGGAACTAGCTTAGTATTTACTGGGGGGATTAAGAATGAATAGGGATGAAACCTCATTACATCCTGATACGGGTGTTACGTCTGTAATGTTTGTTGAACGATCATTAAATGAAATTCGTTTTTGGTCTAGAATTATGAAGGAGCATTCTTTTTTTCTCCGATTGGGGTTTAGATGTGAGGATACTCAATTAATCCAAGAGGCTAATCAATTTTATCGATTGTTTGAACATATCGAACAAATAGCGTATTCCTATACAAATCAAACAGATCCTGAGCAAATAAAAAGATTTAATTCAGAAGTACAACAAGCTGCAACTAATATTTTTGGATTTAAACGAAAAATTCTAGGATTAATTCTCACATGTAAATTGCCAGGACAAAATAATTTCCCACTGTTAGTTGACCATACAAGTAGGGAAGCTAATTATTTTAGAAAACGTTTAATTGAATTAAATGAAGGTAAATTAGATGCCCTTCCTGATGCTATTATTAAAGAAAATGTGTTCTTTTTAAGGATTATGGCAGACCATGCTAAATTTATTGGTCATCTTCTTGATCCATCGGAAAGAAAGCTTGTAGATACAGCCCGGAATTTTAGCAATGATTTTGATGAATTGATGTATCAAGCAATTGACTTAGAATCTATGAAACCACAATCCCAAACAGTTCCTCTTTTAGATCAATTTTTAGATCAAAATCGTGTGTCAGTTACATCTCTTCGGGATTTTAAGAAAACGGCACGTGATTTAATTGAGCAATGTAAAATAAAGAGTATCATTCATCCATTATTAGCAGATCATGTTTTCCGTGAAGCTGATAGATTTCTTGAAATAATTGATATGTTTGATGCTCATCTTACAAATATTAAATCACAATCTAGATAGTAGAAGATAAGGAAAGATACTATTTTTCCTTAAGCTGAGAAGTTAACAATTTATTGTTAGCTTCTTTTCCTTGTGATAGATTCATACATTATTTTATTAAATATTCCCAAAGGGATTTTTAACCCCTTTGTTTATAGTCTTTTGAATGTATAATTTCTTTTTATAAATTGAGGATATTAGGAGAATTGACGGGAAGGCAATGGTTTCGGGAATTTGAAAGTAAACTAATATTCAAAAGTTTACATTCGTATTTATAATAAATAAAAAGCACTTTTTAATGTTTTAAAAGTGCTTTTAACTTGATGTTGATGTGAGGAAACTTCAAGTTAAAAGCACTTTTTAATGTTTTAAAAGTGCTTTTAACTTGATGTTGATGTGAGGAAACTTCAAGTATGTAGAAATTAAAAAAAGTCCCTTCATAATGCTAAAGGGACTTTGCTCACACAAATGATCTGCAAATCAATTCATCTTTGATATACAGATCATTTGTATGATAATTTTTATAAATAATTGCGGGATAATGAACTTACATTACTGCTTTTAAAAGCTCTCCTACTAATGGGATGATTCCACCTAAGAATGATAAAACTGCCATTGCGATTGCCATATTATTTCCTCCTCTTATTTCGTATTAAGATATGATAATTTTTATAAATAATTGCTAAATAATGTACTTACATAAATGCTTTTAAAAGTTCTTGAACGAATGGAAGTGCTCCACCTACAAATTTTAAAACTGTCATTGCAATTGTCATATTATTTCCTCCTCTGTTGTTGATGCTAAGATGTGATTTATCTTTATGCTTTTATTATAGTAAGCGCTTACATTTATATCAATATATTTTTATATGTAATATTGCATATGAGGGTAAGGTCACGAAATATCATATTTTCGCATTAGGAGTAGGACACACATTTTAACGTTTTTATACGCTAAGGGATTCTCAAAACTCCATAACACGAGTTGAATTGAGAATTTGATTTAAAGATGAGTTTTGAGACACTATTTAAGCTCTTTTCAGCACCTTTTACATTGAAGTGCATTTGTCTCAAATACCTACTGGTGATATCGCTTAGAGTAGTAAAATCAACGTTTTCTCATGTCGAATTTTGCTTAGCGTATATTTTCGTTAAAATGTTGGCGGTACGCCATTAAGACATGTATTGGAAATTAATTGTTTCCTTGGGTCCTACCACATCGCTATCAAGCTAAAGTTTTGAAGTATCCCCAAAACGAAAATTTTGTGGCTTTTATAACAAAAAAATTTATTTATATCGTTTTTGGGAAGGTTATTCTGATTAGGTTGGTGGGCATAGGGTACTATTCCTAAAAGACTGCAAAACTTGATAATCTGTTTGCATAAAAGCTCCTTTTTTTATGAAATATACAATATACCATCAATCTGTGATTTTAAAAACACAAATAAATTTAAAATATTTTTTATTTTATTTAATTATATATTGAATAATTTTTAGGTTGAGTTTAATATTGTTAAAGCAAGGGGGTGTTTTTTTATGGAAAGAGAAGAAATCCCTTCATGGGTTCTCTCGTTAGATAAAGAGTCTTTAGAATTTATTAGAAAGTTTATATTGAATTCTGGCTCTTTAAAAAATATGTCTAACTTGTATGATGTTTCTTATCCAACAGTACGTGCCAAATTAGATAGGTTAATCAAAAAGATTGAAGTACATAGTAAAGAAGATGATGTAGAGTTTGTAAATATGATTAAGGGATTTGTTATTGATGAACGAATTAGTCTAGACATCGCTAAAATCATCATAGAAAAATATAAAAAAGAAAGGGATGTTTAATTATGAGTCCTGTAGTTGGAATACTAGTTATTATTGTTATTATAGTTACTCAAATCTTTTTATCATCTCGAAAAAACCCTTATTTAGGTGGAATTCTTCCTGTAGCATACATAGGTTTTATTAGCTTCTTTTTTAATAAACTACTAATAGCTAAAGGTGATTATTTTTCTACATGGATAATGATAATAGCTGGTTTATGCGGATTTTTAAGTATATGGGCTTCAGGAAGAAAACGTTTTAAAAAAAAGAGACAAAAAGAATTAGATCTAATTGAGTTACAGAATCTCTAATTTTAAGAGATCTTTTTGTTAAGGTCTCTTTTTCGTTTTATAAAGCAACATGAGATATTATCACATTATCAGAAAACCTAATGTAAATTAGTATCCATACAACAAAAAAAACGCCATCCTTTCTGTATATTTCTACAAAAAGAATAGCGTTTTTGAGGTCAAATTAATATGAATTTATATTGGTTTAATAATATTTTTTAAATAAATCTTCTTGTAAAGTTTAATTTTTGAGAAAGGCATTATAATTTATAAGGGTTATTTTTTGTTAAACTTTCCAATTCATTTTTGAGGGAAAGCTTAAGACTTTTCTTTTTCTTTTCAATGGATGTAATCTTATGAAAAGTCAAGAAAGATAACATAGAGAATAACTTATAATATATTTCTGTAGATCCGTTCTTATTATTTGAAATAATTTGCTCCATAGTATAGAATCTCCTTTTTTAATACAGTCCTGTTTCTAATTTCAATACTTGGTTATTATTTTACCGATTTTATTTGAAAGCTTCTACATTACTAATTATTAATTCTTGATAATTTGCACTCTAATTCTATATTTACCTTTGACAGTACAATTTTTTTCGTTTGGGGGATACTTCAAAATGTTAAGTTGATGGGCATGGGGCGGGCCCC